>JABUSD010000368.1 GCA_021442845.1 Holdemanella sp. | reverse complement strand
ATTCCATAAATCTTCAGTCTGTTGTATGCCCTGGATACAACGTGAAGGATTCGTCGGCACTTTTCACTGTGGGTAGGCCGCCTGTCGAAATATGATGAATTCTCCTTCTCACAGCAACCTCGTTTTGCATCTTCTCTTTCATGGAAATTATATACCAGTTGTTTTCTTTATAGATGTTTGTTAGAATTTAAACTTTTTTTGAATATGCGTATCCTTTTTCATCATTGTCTGGAATAATACAGAATGCAACACCCTTATATAGATTGTTGTATGTAAACAATCAAAAAGCATTCTTGTTTTTTTACTGTATAAATGGCATAATTAGAAAAGAGACTGGGGAGGAATACCTATGGCTAGAGAAATGAATTTAACGGCTGAACAAATCTATGAAAAAGAGTTTAATGTGGATTTGAAAGGCTATACTCCAGAAGAAGTTGACGATTTTCTAGATCAGGTTATTGAAGATTATCAGGCTTATGATGAGAAGATTGAAGAGTTCGGACAAGCTTTAATTCGCTATGAAGAAAAGATTAAAGAACTTCAGTCACAGATTATCGCCTTAACAAATGAAAATAGTAACCTAAATAAACAGTTAGGAACTTCTATGGCTGGTGCCAATAGTGATATGGTTGATATCTTAAAACGTATCGCTCGTCTGGAACAGGCAGTTTTTAACAAAGAATAAAAAGAATCCAAATTAGATAGTCGCTGGCAATAATTGTTAGAGGAAAGTCCATGCTCGCACAATCTGTGATGATTGTAGTGTTTGTGCTAGATGAATCAATAAGTCTAGGCAGGAGAAATCCTGACGGCTGTTCCTTATTCCTAAAGCTCGTCCATGGAATAAGGACTTTAAAAGTGCCACAGAGACGGAGTCAATATGGAAACATATTGGGTGGAACGGGTAAACCCCACAAGCGAGAAACCCAAATTTGGTAGGGGAACCGGCTGAAGTGAAACGAAATGAAGGCTGGATAACATATGTTATAGATAAATGACTATCGCTAGGAAACTAGAACAGAACATGGCTTATTAATTTGGAAAATAAAGGTCCGGAATTTCCGGACCTTTTAGTTTTCTTTTCGAATCGATTTGAAATAGGCGTTGGTTCTATAGGCATAGTAGAGCTGCATCGTCATCAGACACCAGATGAGCGGTTCGCACCAGATGACAGCGGCATAGCCAAACATAGGGATGAAGACAAAGTTGAAGACAATCTTACCAACGCATTCAATGACACTGGAAATGATTGGAATTACTTTAGCACCGACACCCTGCAAGGACATTCTTAACTGGACAAGAATACCAAGTACGGCATAGAAAGGGCCTACAACACGAAGGTATTTTGCTCCGTTTTCCAATATGACAGGATTGGAAGATCCCGAAATCAGTTTAATAATGGATGGTGCCGTAAAGAATAAAAGGATTGTGATAAAGCCAGCCCCGATAATATCATAGATAAACGCATCACGAAGAGCCTGCAGGATACGTTTTCCCTGATTGGCCCCCTTGTTCTGTCCGATGAAAGTAGATACCGCAATTCCCATAGAAATGAAAGGAAGGTTGAATAAGGCATAGGCTTTACGTGCAGCAACATGACCAGCAATAATTTCCTGTCCTAGTGAATTGATACCGGATTGAAGAATGATGGAACCAACCGATACAATAGAACCCATAATCGCCATGGCATATCCTTGTCCTGCAAGATCGAGATACATTTCCTTATCAAAGGCAAAATGTCTGGCTTCTGGAACAAGGATTTTAACCTTTAAAAAGATATATAGAACACATAGGATTGCTGAAATCCCTTGGGAAATGACAGTAGCATAAGCGGCTCCTGCAACACCCATGCCAAACCATGCGATAAAGGCATAATCTAAAAAGATGTTCAATAAAGAAGAAAACACAAGGAATACTAAAGGCATGACACTATTTCCAATTGCACGAAGAATACCAGATGCCAGATTATAAATGAACATGACAGAAACAAAGATGCCAATAATTGAAATATAGCGAAGCGATTCATTGAAGATAGCATCTGGGGTATTGATCAGTTTCAATAAAGGTCCAAGTCCAAAGATACATAGAATCGTGATGGCAACACTTGTCATAAGGCCAATCACTATCGATCCGGCAACAGCTTTTTTTATGGCTGCTTCATCACCAGAACCAAAGGCTCTGGAAATCACAATCGCAAAACCTCCACCTAAACTCAAGGCAAATCCTACCATCATTTCAAAGATAGATGCACAAGCCCCAATGGAAGCTAGTGAAGCTTCGCCTAGAACATGGCCGACAATGGCTGTATCTACGGCATTATATAATTGTTGAAATAGATAAGAAATGAAAATAGGAATCATGAAGATAACTAAATTCTTAAAAATAGGACCGTGTAGCAGATCAACTTGTCCAATCGATTTCTTTTCACTCATTGTAAACTCCCTCCTTATACAATGTATGATATATTCTATCATTTTTATAAACATTTTTACACTAGTAAAAACAAATATTAGCACTTAACTGTTGACAGTGCTAATATACGTGATATAATGTTAGCAGTTAGATAGTTAGAGTGCTAACTTTAAAGGAGGAACAAATCTATGAAATATTATGTAGGAAATAGTGTATTTGATGATTTTTTTAAAGGAAATGATTTCACAGGAGCTTTAAAGACAGATATTCTTGAAAAAGATGGATTATACCAGCTAAATATGGAAGTACCAGGGATTAATAAGGAAGATATCCAGATTGAACTAAAGAACGGATATCTTACAGTTCGTGCATCAAAGAATAAGGAAGACAATGGTAAACTGATTCGTCAGGAACGTTTTACAGGAACGGCTACAAGAAGCTTCTTTGTAGGACATAAAGTAGATGGAAGTGAAATCAAGGCAAACTTTACGGATGGTGAATTAAAGATTGTGATTCCAATGGAACAAAAAGAAGTCGTCAAACAGATTGAAATCCAATAATAAAAGCGAGGGACCTCGCTTTTATTTTATTTATCGCTTTTTAAAATGATATATAGAATCTCTGGAGTAGAACCTAAACGAGCATTGATTCCTGTACAGCCAACACCAGAAGATAGGATATATTCAAAACTAAGCTTCTGCCGATTGTTGCGATTCATTTTTTTTGAACCTTTTACTTCTTTATAGCTGCCATAAAGAGGGAAGGTAATCTGTGAATCATGAGAATGACCCGCTATGGCAAAATCAATGTTTTCATCCATAAGATCATCTTTTACCAGATGATCAGGATAATGGGTAAGAAGAATGTCAAAGCTAGTCTTTGAAGATAGCTTATTGATATTTTCTACATTGGCGTCTATATCAAATCCAAATAGATTGATATATTCATTTTTCTGGTTTGTAATCTTAACGGAAGAATTGCGAATGATTTCAAATTCACTTTTGCTGAATATGGAATTAATGGCATTCTGGTATGTCTCTGAAGCGATATCATTTTCTCCATAAAGGGCAAACTTGCCTAAAGGAGCATCTATATTGGAAAGATACTGCGTAAGCTTGTTGTTGGTATCATCTGTAAAGGCATAGCTTTTATCATATAAATCCCCGCCAAACAATAGGATGTCTGGGTTCAAATTCTCTATTTCAGAAAATAGCTGATCACAGCGCTCATCATTCTGGAATTCACCATATTGCAGATCTGTAAAATATACGATGGTTACTTCATCCAGGGATGCAGGAATCAATTCACTTTTTAAGGTATAACTATTGATGGTTAACTTATCCGGTGTAACATAGAATGACAGGAGCAGCGTTATATTGATTGTAAGCGAAATAACGGTCAATATACTAACGAGAATCAATAGTCTTTTCTGGATTTTATTCATGCCTTACATTTTAGCACATAAAAAGGAAGTATGACTACTTCCTATACTATTTTGTTACTTATTAGGCCAGTTTCTAGCTTTTCTAGCCTGTGCAAGCTCTTCCATTGTCTTTTTCGAGTTGATGATAACAGGAATAACAATAGGGTTACGGTGCGTCTTCTTATAAAGGAATGGTTCTAGGGTAGAACGTACACAGTTCTTGATTTCCGAGAATGTTGTCTTTTCCTTCATCTTTTCAAGAAGACTGTTGTGAACAATGAATTCAGCTTCCTTGATCAGCGATTGGGAATCTTTGATGAAGACAAAACCACGAGATACGATAACAGGACGCATCAGAATCTTATTCTCCTTGGAATCAATCGCAAGGATGACCGCAACAAGTCCATTATCGGCAAGGATTTTACGATCCTTTAATACAGCGGTAGATAAACCGGAAATATCATTGCCATCTACATAGATATCATCACCCTGGTAACGCCAGTCACTCTGGATGATTTCATGATTTCTTAGGATTAGAATATCGCCGTTGGCACATACAAAGATGTTTTCCTTTGGAATGCCTGTCTCACAGGCTGTCTGTCGATGCTGCATCAGCATCTTATATTCACCATGGATTGGCATAAAGTACTTGGGCTGAATCAGCTGTATCATCAGTTTCTGCTCTTCTTTGGAAGCGTGTCCTGTTGTATGAAGATTTGTAAAGACGGATTTTGTCAATACCGTAGCCCCCGATCTGAATAGCTTGTCAACGACCTTATTGACACTAGTTGCATTTCCAGGAATCGGATTGCTTGAGAAAACAATTGTATCACCAGGCTTTAAGTGGATGAATCGATGTGTTCCACTGGCAATTCTTGACAAGGCAGCTAGCGGTTCCCCCTGGGATCCAGTACAGATAATACAGATACGGCTATCTGGTACAAAGCTTAAGTCTTCTGGTGCAAGTAAGTCGCTATCCTTGATATGGATAGTACCCATCTGCCTTCCAATATTCACGATGTTTTCCATACTTCGTCCAAAGACGATAACTTTTCGATTGCATTTTGTAGCGGCTTCGATAATCTGTGCAACACGGTGTACATTGGATGCGAATGTTGCGACAATCAGTCGTTTCTTGGTATTATGCATAATCTCAAGGATTTCGCTGGCAACTTTCTTTTCCGAGATGGAGAATCCTTCAACACCAGAGTTTGTCGAATCGGATAATAATAAATCCGGTCTTAAAGCGCCAATATAAGCCATCTTCTGATAATCGGCATTGGTACCTACTGGTGTCAAATCAAATTTAAAATCACCAGTATGGACAACAGATCCATTTGGAGTCGTAATTAAAACGCCCAATGAGTCAGGTATGGAGTGGATGGTATTAAAGAATCCCACGGTAAAGTATTTAGTTTTTACTCTTGAGTCTTCGTTAATTTCTATTATCTTTGTGTTTTCAAGACCCTTATGCTCAGATAATTTCTTTGAAATAAGAGCTTTGGCAAATCTTGGTGCATAAATCGCATCAATCTTTACCTGTTTTAATAAGAATGGAATACCTCCGATATGATCTTCATGTCCGTGTGTAATCACAAGAACTTTATTCTTCTTGTTGACACGAATCAAATGGTGGTAATCAGGAATGACATAGTCAACACCTAATAAATCATCACCAGGAAATAAGACACCACAATCTATAATGCATATTTCATTATCATGTTCCAGGCAGTACATGTTCTTTCCGACTTCACCGAGTCCTCCTAATGCATAGATTAAAGTATCATTTGGTTCGCTGTGATTTTTATTATGATAATTCTTTTTGGTGTTCATATGTTCTTTATTGTTTGTTTTTAATGACATATGACCTCTTTTCTAACGCGCAAACTTCTTTAGTATAGTATATCAATTAATAAGGCAACAAAAAAGCGAAAGTATGATTAAATAACTTCCGCTTCTTCATCTTCTTTCCATGGATCGTTTTCATCGATATGATCATAGAATAATTTTCCAGACAGGTGATCGATTTCATGTTGAAGTGCAATCGCAAAGAAACCTTCAGCAGAAATTACTACTTTCTTATCCTGTATTAAATCATATCCGCGAACTTTGATACGAGCATGTCTAAATACGTGACCTTCATGGACATCATGAACAGACAAACATCCTTCACCATTGTCTAAATACGAATTCTGTACCGATTCAGAAATGATTTTTGGATTCGCAAGAGCCGCTTCATATACTTTGTCTTCTTCAGGGATGACAACCGCAATCAGCTGTTTAGGAACACCTACCTGGATGGCAGCAATTCCTACGGCTGGCTGTAGATTGTCTTGCTGGGCAATTTCTTCATCCTGGGAATTACGTACATATTCAAGCATAGCGCTCAACAATTCTTTGTCTTCGTCACTTAACGGAAGGGATACAGGTTCACTTTTCATTCGAATTCTTGGGTCTGTATCCAGGATTATATTTTCACATGTAATCTTCATACGTTTACCTCGCGATATATATTATATGTATTTTTCTTTTTTTGACAAGTGTAGAACGATTATGATTTGTGGTAGAATGGTTGTATGTCGAATAAAATAAGAAAACTAAAAAGAGTAAAACCAGAGAAAAAAAGAAAATTCAGCCTTTTAGCATTAGCACCAAAAAGCGATAAGATAATCAGTGTCTGCGTCTTTTTACTGATGGTAATCGGTCTTTTAATGATTACCTCTGTCGCGGTGGGTACAGTTGGAACACCGGCAGGGGAAAATGTGATTATATCGGATGCAGCTGTAACGACAGCGTTGATAAAACAGATCATCTTTATGGGTGCGGGATATCTAGTGCTGTGGTTTGTCAATCGTTTTTTATCATTACGCCTATTTTCGGTATTTCAGGGATTAGCGGTTGCGTTATATGCGGTGATAAACGCTTTGCCGTTGCTGTTTCCAGCCGTTAACGGATCTCGTGCGTGGATTCATTTGCCAGGGGGATTGTCGATTCAGCCAGCTGAATTTGTCAAGCCACTGATGATTATATTAATTGCGATTGCGTTTATGCGCATAGAGGACAAGCCAAAAAAGTTTAATACAATCAAGTCCGCTTTTAGAATCCCAATTGTCGCCTTTATCATCTTTGGAATTGAAATTGCTTTGCAAAGAGACTTTGGAACGCTGGCAATCATCGGATTCATTGCTTTTATATGTTTTATTCTGGTTGATATGCCATTGACAAGAAAAGCGCAGAAGCTTTGCATATTTGCCTTTATTGGAGCATTTGTAGGGGTTGTAATAGTTATGGCAAACAGCAACTTCTTAACAGAACTTCTGGAAAATACACCACTTTCCCATATTGCCGTACGTATTGATAATGCCAAAAACCCATATAACGATCCATATGGACAGGGATACCAGCCAGCCAATGCCTTATATGGTATTGCCGATTCTGGTATTGTTGGAAAGGGATTTGGCGCTTCATCCCGTAAATTTGGATATCTGACACAGGCAGAAAGTGATTATATTTTTGCGGTTATGATAGAAGAAACAGGAATCTTTGGATTAGGATTACTGGTCCTATTATATGGACTGTTAATCTATCGACTGTTATATTATGCCTTTAAGACAACAGATTCCTCAAAGAAGGTCATATTAACTGGAAATTGTGCTTATTTATTTATTCACTTTGCCCTGAATGTAGGAGGGGTAAGTGCTTTGATTCCTATGACAGGAATCCCATTGTTGTTTATCAGTGAAGGTGGATCTTCTTTGATGGCAATATGCGCTACAATCGGTCTATCCCAGCGCTGTATCTCGGATATACGAAGATATGAATTGAGAAAATAGAAGAAAGGAGTGTTATTATGACAATTGCAGCATTTTGTGGATCTTTTGATCCTGTAACAAATGGACATATCGATCTGATTGAAAGATCGGCTAAATTGTTTGAAAAAGTAATTGTATTTATTTCACCAAATTCATCGAAAAAAGAATCATATACTCTGGATAAAAGACTTCATTGGCTTCAAGAGGCAACTAAACACATTCCCAATGTGGAATGCCGTGTACAACATGGATTGTCTGTTGAAGCATGCCATAGTGTCAATGCGACTGTATTGATTCGTGGAATCAGAAATGGTGCGGATTTATCCTATGAACAGAATATGGCTGAAATGAATGCCTATCTGGATAATAAGATTGAAACTGTCTGTTTATTAACAAAACCAAAGTGGATGTATGTATCCAGTTCCAATATAAAGGAATATGTTAAATATGGACAGGATATTACCCCTTTTGTGCCTGAAGTTGTTAGTAAGGAGATTCTACTATGAGAATGTTTATAGACTGGCTTCGAGAAAGAGGCTTTAAAGTCAATAATCCAATGCTTTATAAGGAAGCATGTACACATTCATCCTTTGCCAATGAACATCCAAATGAAACGGATGACAATGAACGACTGGAATTTATGGGAGATGCCGTATTACAGGTATGGAGTGCCGAACAGCTCTATCGTCATAAGCCAATATTAGAAGAAGGAAAAATGACAACGCTACGTGCTCAGACTGTATGTGAAGCAACGCTGGCAAAGTTGAATGAAAAATTAGGATGGTATGAATTTCTTCGCCTAGGTGTAGGAGAAGAAAAAACAGGAGGAAGACATAGGGCCAGTCTATTGGCTGACCAGTTTGAAGCCTGCATAGGAGCCATTTATATTGATATCGGTTATGATGCGGTGGATGAAATTTTAACCCAGGTGATGAAACCGTTGATTGACCAGGAAAAAAGCGATGAGGTTACGGATTATAAAACACATCTGCAGGAAGTCATTCAGGCGGATTCCAGAAAGACAATCCAATATCGCATGATTAAAGAAGAAGGACCAAGCAATGCTCCTGTTTTCACAATGGGAGTTTATCTCGATGAAATCCTATTAGGTGTAGGTACGAGCACAACAAAGAAGAAGGCAGAACAGAAAGCCGCAAAAGATGCATTCGATAAAATGGCTCGTTAGAAAGGAGTAGTTATGATTGAATCAAATGTATGGACATCCTTTGGACAATTCCTATCCGATGAATTTGCTCCTTACTTTCTTTCATCTACATTTTCTAAGGACCCCGTTTTCTATTCGGATCGAAGAGAATTAGAACTTGCGATTCAAACGGAGCATATTCTTCCATATGAAGTCTATGAACAGGTTATTATAGAACTTCAGCTAAAACTGCAGGTATCCGTTGATTTTACGGTTAGCGCAAAAGATACAAAGCTGTCCATGAATGAGTTGAATCAATATGTAGAACGCCTTGTTGAAAGGGAACAGAATTTGCGTTCCTTCCGTTTTCTACATCCGTATCTGGAAGGGGATATCGTATGCTTTGCGACCAAGGATGAGGATCGATTAACGATTCTAAATCGCTATCTACCGCTACTTGTAGACAAGCTTTCCAGATTCGGTATCAAGATGGATATGGTCTGCAAGCTAATAGAAGAAGATGATGCGGTTGAAGTAAAAAAAGTCGATCTTCCAATGGAAACAAGCCAGCCAGAACAGAAGAAAAAGACATTCAACAATAAGAAGACACAGGTAAAGATTGCGGATTTAAGAGATGGAATGCGAAATGTTGTGGTGGAAGGACATATTTTCGCCATGGAAGAAAGAGAATTGAAGACAGGCAACATTCTGCAGGAAATTTATGTCAGTGATTATGAAGATGCCTTAATCGCAAAGCGCTTTGTGCATAAGGAAGATGAAGAAGAATTAAAACGAATAAAAAAGGGAATGACCGTAGAGATTACTGGTGATATGGCTTATGATACATATTCCCGTTATGATGCCCTTAAAATAAAGAATATTGATGTCATTTCTGATCGAAAACGAACAGATAATGCCTTTGAAAAGCGAGTAGAATGGCATGTGCATTCCAATTTTTCCGAAATGGATGGTGTCTGCGCCATTGAAAAGTTTGTTGAACAAGCCTATGCATGGGGAATGGATGCCATTGGTGTCTGTGACCATCAGGTTGTACAGGCCTTTCCATTTGCCCAGAAGGCAGTGGCAGGAATCAATAAAAAGGATCCAAATCGAAATTTCAAAATGTTGTATGGATGTGAAATGAGTATGGTGGATCCTGAATATAAATCCGTATTCAATAACGATCATAGACGTTTAGAGGATGCGACATTTGTCATTTTCGATTTGGAAACAACGGGATTATCCTCAAGACTGGATAAGATTATAGAATTTGGTGCTGTTAAGATGCAGTATCGAAGTGTAATTGATCGAAAACAGCTATTTATCAATCCAAAAAGAAATATTCCTGCTAATATTTCAAGTCTAACCCATATCAACCAGAATGATGTGGATATGGCTTTACCTATTGAAGATGTCATTGATGAATTGCTTGCATTTATTGGTGATTCGATATTAGTTGCACACAATGCACGCTTTGACGTAGGCTTTATGAATGCCGCCTGCCGTGCCTGTGGAAGAAAAGAGATTACCAATCCTGTTATTGATACATTGCCGCTATCACAGGCGATGATAGAGTCAAAACGATATAATTTAGGAAGTGTATGCCGTTATTATAATGTAAGCTATGATGGCGAAGGCGCACACCGTGCTAATTATGATGCCGAAGTACTATCCCAGGTTCTTTGTCATATGATGAATACATTAGGAAGCGATGCAACTTTAGATACTATCCAGGATCTGCAAAAGGAAGACAGCTTTAAAAAGGTGCGTCCATTCCATACAACCGTATACGCAAAGAATAAGCACGGATTAAAGGAATTGTTCCAGCTGATTACTTTATCGCATACAAAATATCTGGCATATAATGGAAAATCAACCGAAAATGTCGTGGCGGAGCCACGTATTCCTAGAGCGGAATTAGAAAACTTTAGAAAAAACGGAAATTTATTGATAGGTACATCCTGCCAGAATGGGGAAGTATTTGAAATTGCTCATACACGTAGTGAAAAAGAACTTCTGGAAGTGATGGAATTCTATGATTATGTTGAAATACAGCCATTGGAAGTCTATAAGAATCTATTGGATCGAGGATCAATTGAATCTGTGGATAATTTAAAACAGGTTCTTCGATATATTATTGATGCAGCCGAAAAGCTAGGAAAAATCGTTATCGCAACCAGTGATGCCCATTATGTCGATCCAAGAGAAAAGCGCATTCGTGATATCTATATCAATGCCAAAGCCATTGGAAACGCAAGACATCCGCTATATCGATATAAGGCAACGGAAAGAAAAGCCCATTCAGCCCCTGATCAGCATCTGTTAACGACAGAAGAAATGCTGAATGCCTTTGAATGGCTAGGAGAAGATAAAGCCTATGAGCTTGTCATAAAGAACACAAGAAAGTTAAAGGATATGACAGAACCAATTTATCCGATCAAGGATAAGTTATATCCACCCGATATACCAGGTTCTGATCAGAAATTAACCGATATCTGTTTTGAAACAGCCCATACTATTTATGGGGAAGAACTACCAGAAATTGTTGAAAAGCGCTTAAAGCGAGAGTTAGACAGTATCATTGGAGCGGGGTACTACGTTGTCTATTATATATCTCACCTTCTGGTTAAGAAGAGCAATGATGATGGATATCTGGTAGGATCGCGAGGATCGGTGGGTTCAAGCTTTGTTGCGACAATGTCAGGAATTACTGAAGTCAATCCACTGACACCACATTATGTATGTAAGAATTGCCACTATAATGAGTGGATAGAGGATGAAGAAATAAAATCAGGCTTTGATTTGCCTGATAAGAAATGCCCTGTCTGTGGGGAAATCATGCGCGGTGATGGACAGGATATCCCATTTGAAACATTCCTTGGATTTGAAGGGGATAAGGTTCCCGACATTGACTTGAACTTCTCCGGTGAATATCAGCCAAATGCTCATGCCTATACAAAAGAGGTATTTGGAGAAGACCACGTCTTTCGAGCTGGTACGGTAGGTACTGTACAGGAAAAGACGGCATATGGCTATATCAAAGGCTATGAAGAGGAAATGGGAATAGAACCATATAGTGAAGCGAAAAGAACGGATCTGGCAAAAGGCTGTGAAGGGGTAAAACGAACAACTGGACAGCATCCAGGTGGTATTGTCGTTGTTCCATTGGATATGGATGTCCATGATTTTACCCCTGTGCAATATCCAGCCAACAACCCATTCGCTGAATGGAAGACAACTCATTTCGACTTCCATCAGATTCATGATAATATCTTAAAGTTTGATATTTTAGGCCATGTTGATCCAACTGCCATGAAGATGCTGGAAAGAATCTCGGGAATTGATGTCAAGACAATCCCAATGAATGATATTCCAACGATGAAAATCTTCTCATCGATCGATTCATTAAATATTGATTCAACACGCTATGATCAGATTACTGGTGCAGCGGGTATTCCAGAGTTTGGTACTCCATTTGTACGTGGAATCCTGGAAATGACAAAACCAACAACCTTTGCGGAACTGGTTACCATTTCTGGATTGTCTCATGGAACTGATGTATGGCTAGGCAATGCTAAAGATTTAATTGATAATGGAACGTGCCTATTAAATGAAGTAATCGGATGTCGTGACGATATCATGGTTGCCTTAATGCAGTATGGATTAAAGCCAAAGATGGCATTTACCATTATGGAAAGCGTCCGTAAAGGAAAAGGTTTAAAACCAGAATGGATTGAAGACATGAAGGCAAACAGTGTACCAGACTGGTATATTGATTCATGTCTAAAAATTAAATATATGTTCCCGAAAGCCCATGCGGTTGCCTATGTTATGATGGCAGTACGAATTGCATGGTTTAAGGTGCATATGCCACTTTGTTACTACTGCATGTTTTTCTCAATCCGCTGCGATGCCTATGATATTCAGACAATGATAGCTGGCGAAGAGCAGATACGCCATAGAATGGCAGAAATCAGACGTGCCAAGGCCGATAAGTCCATGAAGGTGTCAGATAAGGAAAATGCCATTTATGATACATTGGAATTAGCTCTGGAAATGACATTGCGTGGTTTCCACTTCTCAAATATCAGTATCAATCGAAGTGCTGCCAATGAGTTTATCATTGATCCGGATAATCCTAACTATATTATTCCACCATTTACCGCAATAGATGGTCTGGGTGATAACGTAGGTAAATCCATTGTCAAGGCAAGAGAAGAAAAACCATTCCTATCAAAGGAAGATGTATTAAAACGAACACAGTTATCCAAAACTTTATTGGATCGTCTTGATCAGATGCAATCCTTAGAAAATCTGGATGATGAAAATCAGATGACATTATTTTAAAAAGCGAAGGGTCCTTCGCTTTTTTACATGAAAAAAGCTAGATTTCTCTAGCTGAAATAGACTAATTCATCATCCGGTGCATCCATATAAGTAACAGATTCTTCAATAAGGGCTGGTACATTTCTTGCGAAGTTTGGATCAAAGACAGCTTTCATAGTTGCTTTCAATTCAATCCAGGCATGATCTTTCAAGGCATTGATATCTCGGCTTCGAACCATATATCCATATAGCTGGATATCATCGGCACAACATACCATAGCATTTCTTCCAAAGATGTAGATAGGATCTTTGCTTTCAGGTTCTTTTAATACTCTTCCCTGGATTGTAACAACTTTGTCTACATATTTATCCGCATTTTCCAAGGCATCCACATACCATAGTCCATAATCGTTATTGTCTACTTTGAATTCCTTTGATTTTAAATCAAAAGGAAGGTCTTCTTCTGTGTATTCCAGAATGTCTCCATCTATGCTTTCATAGACAATCTGGCATGCATTATTAATTGATTTGACATTGGTACGAAGATAATTTTTCTTCATGTCCTTTTCAATGCGGTTAAAGATGATCACATCCGTTGTACTGATGATATTGAACATGAATGTACGCATATTATTGATATAGTTTTCAAAAGTTGATGCATCAATTGTAGTGATGATCTGTACAATAATCCAGTCTTCTGGTAAAGGGGCATCTAAGAATGTTTTAATATCCCAGGTTCCATTCCATTCCACCATAACCTGATCAGGCCAGTACTGGTTATCCAGTTTACGCATTGTTTCTAAAGAACAATCGTCTAAACTATCAAAATCTTCCACAAACGCATTTACCTTTTTTAAGAAGGATTCTTCATATTCATCTTCCCCTTGTTCAAAGCGAAGAATAAGCGAACGGGAACCATTGTTGAACTGTTCATCCAATAAGGTATTTTTAATTAATGAAGTTTTCCCACTATCCAGAAATCCTGTAAAGATATAAATTGGTAATGGCATGAATTACACCACCTTAAACAATTCCTTGATTTCTTTTTCATTTACTTTTGAACCAATCACAACAATCTGTCCAATTGGCTGAACCTGGCCTTCACGGATATCGATTTCTTCAGGTACATAATCAAAGAACAACCATCCATCTTTTGATTTCACCATACCTTTTGCACGCAGGATATGCTCATCCAGCTGTTCTAACATACCTTGAAGCTCTTCTTTTGTATAGCTATGCGCACTTTCATAGGCAACGGAAGTAAATTCTTCATCACCATGATGGTGATGATCATGGTCATGACATCCACAAGTGCAATTCTCATCATGTTCATGGTGATGTTCGTGTCCACATTCGCATTCCTCATCATGATGATGGTGATGTTCGTGCCCACATTCGCATTCTTCATCATGATGGTGCTCATGTTCTTCGTCATGGTGGTGATGTTCATGATCATGGCATCCACAAGTGCAGTTTTCATCGTGTTCATGGTGATGGAATGAATCCATTACCTTTAAAATCTGTTCATCGCTTAAATCGTCCCATGGAGCAATAATGCATTTTGAATCAGGATTCAATTCATGAACTAAATGAACCATTTCTTCCACTTTTTCATCATTTGCCTTCTGTGTACGGGAGAAGATGATGATCTGTGCATTTTCAATCTGGTTATCAAAGAACTCTCCAAAGTTTCTATGATATACCTTAATCTTATTTACGTCCGCAACTGTCACAAGCGCATGGACATCCAATCCGACATCCTTTACCGCTTCTTCAATATCGCTTAGTTTTCCCACACCAGATGGTTCAATAATCAAACGTTCTGGTTCATATTCTTCCATTACTTTTTTCAATGCTTCTCTAAAATCTCCAACAAGAGAACAGCAGATGCATCCGGAATTGATTTCCTTGATTTCAATTCCTGCTTCCTTTAGAAATGTTCCATCTATTCCAACATCGCCAAATTCATTTTCTATTAATACCACTTTTTCATTTTTTAGCTGACCAGCTAATAATTTTTTGATAAGGGTTGTCTTTCCAGCACCAAGAAATCCTGAAATAATATCTACCTTTGCCATTTTTATCATCCTTTCCAATGTATATATGCATATGTATTTTATTATTCTTTCTACATTTTATCAATATAATAAAATAATACAGGTTTTCCATAATTTGAATACAAAATAATGATAATTTTATGGTAAATTTAATTATAAGGCATTGATATGTGACAATGAAAATTTAAGAATTATTTAGTATAATAGTATCTATTGGAGGTAACTATGAAGTATCGTATTGGATTTGACATTGGAAGCACTACGATTAAAGCCGTAGTGTTAGATGAAAACAATCAGATTTGTTATAAAAGCTATGAAAGACATAAAGCCCAGGTGCGACAGAAGACGCTGGAAAAGATACAGGAGTTAAAAGATTTTTGTAAAGAGCCATTTACTTTTGCGATAAGCGGGTCTGGTGCATTAGGTTTGTGTGAACAAGCCGATCTGCCATTTATTCAGGAAGTGTTTGCTAGTGCAAGAGCGTGTCGTAAATATTATCCAGAAGCGGATGTTGCGATTGAATTAGGTGGTGAGGATGCCAAAATCCTATTTTTTAGAGGTAGTATTGAACAAAGAATGAATTCAACATGTGCAGGAGGAACGGGAGCCTTTATCGATCAGATGGCCTCGCTTTTAGACATGTCTTTAGAACAAATGAATGAAGCCAGCCTTCGCTATAACCGTTTATATCCAATCGCATCACGATGCGGTGTATTCGCAAAGAGTGATATTCAGCCTTTAGTCAATCAGGGTGTGGATAAGACAGACTTAAGTGCATCCATCTTTCAGGCTGTTGTAGATCAGACAATCACATCGCTAGCCCAGGGAAGAAAGATTGAAGGAAATCTATTATTCTTAGGAGGTCCTTTATACTTCTTAAGTGGATTAAGAGAACGCTTTAAAGAAACATTGCATATTACAGATGAGCATATCATCTGTCCTGAAACAGCCATTAATTTTGTTGCCCTAGGAGCAGCCTTATGTGCGGAAGAAGAATATACTTATGAACAGCTTGAAAAGATGTTGAACGATCTAGTACATGCACCTATCAAGTTAGAAGAATCGCGACCTTTATTTATTGATGAGGAAGAATTCAATGAATTTGTTACGCGTCATAAATCCCATGATGCCAAGTATTGTGAATTAAAGGGATATGAAGGGAAAGCTTATTTAGGAATTGATTCTGGATCAACCACGACAAAGCTGGTTCTATTAAATGAAAAGAATGAAATATTATATGATTCCTATACATCCAACAAAGGAAATCCATTGGATGTTGTATTACAGGAATTGATCACAATTTATGAAACAAATCCAGAAATCCAGATTTATGGATCCTACGCAACAGGATATGGCGAAGAATTAATGCGCCATGCCTTCCATCTCGATGGAGGTATTGTTGAAACAATGGCACACTTTACCGCTGCCAAGACATTCAATCCAGATGTTGATTATATTCTGGATATTGGTGGACAGGATATCAAGTGTTTCAAGATCCGTGATGGAAATATCGACGATATCGTATTGAACGAAGCCTGTTCAAGCGGGTGTGGTTCCTTTATTGAAACGTTTGCCAAATCATTAGGGTATGATGCGATTGAATTTGCCAAGATTGGATTAAACGCGAAACATCCAGTGGATTTAGGAACCCGTTGTACTGTCTTTATGAACTCAGGCGTTAAACAGGCACAGAAGAATGGTATGTCCATGGAAGATATATCGGCAGGACTTTGTAAATCGGTTGTGAAAAATGCACTATATAAAGTTATTCGTGCCAAGAATAACGATATCGGGAAGAATATCGTAGTTCAGGGAGGAACTTTCCAGAATGATTCGGTTCTTCGATCATTTGAACTGGAACTAGGGCGCAATGTAATCCGTCCAAGCATTGCCCATTTAATGGGAGCCTATGGAGCTGCTTTATATGCCAAGGATTTACATCATTCAAAAAGCTCTATATTGACATATGAAGAATGTAAGAATTTTACCCATACATCAAAGGCAATCGCATGCCAGGGATGTAATAACCACTGTTCTTTGACAATCAATACATTCTCTGATGGATCAAGATTAGTATCGGGTAATAAATGTGACAAGATGATCCAGTCAAAGACAAAGGCAATAGAATTACCAGATTTATATAAGGTAAAAACAGAAATGTTAGAACAGGCAAAGAAAACTGGATGCCATGATAAGAAGATTGGTATGCCGCTTGTTCTAAATAATTATGACCTGCTTCCATTCTGGACAAAATTCTTTGATTATCTTGGTTATGAAGTTGTATGGTCAACACCAAGTACAAAGGAAATGTATCATGATGGGCAACAGTCAATTCCAAGTGATACGGCATGTTTTCCAGCTAAGGTAGTTCATGGTCATATTGAACAGCTGATGAAATATGATGTTGATGCGATTTTCTATCCATGTATGACATACAATGTCAACGAACACCAGGGTGTTAATCACTATAACTGTCCGCTTGTTGCCTATTATCCGGAAACAATTTCAGGGAATATGGATCTGGATAAAGTGAAATTTGTCTATCCATTCTTAAGCTTTGATCATATACCTACATTTATTCGTGCTATGGTTCTGCACTTTGATAGAGTAGGTATCCATTTCAAGGAAAGAGATATGATGAAGGCATTAGAAGTAGCCAAGAAAGAATATGAAGCTTTCCATGAAAGACTTGTAGAAGAACATAGAAAGGCGGTTGCCTTTGCACGTGAAAATAACTATCCAATTGTTGTCTTATGTGGTAGACCTTATCATTTGGATCCACTAATCAATCACCAGATGAACCAGCTGTTAACCCAGCTAGGCTTTGTGGTTGTATCCGAAGAAAGTGTACCAAGACAAAAGGAACACAAGGTCAATGTATTGAACCAATGGACATATCATGCTCGTCTATATCAGGCAGCACATTATGTCTGCGACAACAAGGATATGAATTTAGTACAGCTTGTCAGCTTTGGATGTGGAATCGATGCGATTACCAGTGATGAAGTCCGTGATATATTACGTGCAGGCAATAAATTCTATACCCAGATTAAGATTGATGAAATTGATAACTTAGGCGCTGCGCGCATTCGTTTGCGTTCGCTTAAGGAAGCTATCGCACAGAAGGAAGGTGAATAAGCGTGGAATATGCTCGTTTTACCAAAGATATGAAAGAAACGCATACTGTCTTAGTACCCAGTATGCTTCCTATCCATTTCAAATTATTGAAACAGATTTTTAAAAAGAGCGGATTCAATATTGTGGTATTGGAAAATACCGGTGATGTCGTCCGTGAAGAAGGGCTTGCCCATGTACATAATGATACATGTTATCCAGCCTTATTGGTTATTGGGCAGATGATGGATGCCTTAAAGAGTGGTAAGTATGATTTAGATCATACTGTTCTTGCGATTACCCAGACAGGGGGAGGATGCCGTGCCAGCAACTATCTTGCCTTATTAAGAAAAGCGCTGGAAATGGAAGGATGGAATGAAAGAATTCCATGTCTTTCCGTTAACTTCTCCGGTCTTGAAAAAGACAGTGAATTTGAATTGACACTCCCTATGTTAATTCGCTTGTTGTATGGATTCTTATATGGAGATGCCTTGATGTGGTTAAAGAATCAGGTGAAACCATATGAAATCAATAAAGGCGATACGGATAAAGCCATTGATGACTTTGTTGATCGTCTGATTCAGGATTTTGAATCAGGGCGCTATCGCAATTCAAAGCGAATCTATCGCGATATGATTGAAGCGATGAAAGCTGTACCACAAGATCGTACCCAGAAGAAAATCCGTGTTGGTGTTGTAGGGGAAATCTATATGAAGTATTCTCCACTTGGAAACAGCAATCTGGAAGACTATCTAATCGATGAAGGATTTGAACCCGTCTTATCCGGTGTTATTGACTTTGGTTTATATTGTCTAGAGAATTCAATCATTGACTATAACTATTATCATATGCATGAAAAATCACATACATGGATTGCGATTGGGAAAGATATCATTATCCGTATGCAAAGAACTTTTATCAATGCAGTAAAGAATGAAGGAACTTTCATTCCACCGGATGATTTTTCTGAAGTCATTGCCAATGGAAAAGGATTTATCAATCCAGGAGTAAAAATGGGAGAAGGATGGCTATTGACAAGTGAAGTTGTCACATTGATTAAAACGGGTGTCAATAATATCATTTCGGCCCAGCCATTTGGATGTTTACCAAACCATATTGTTGCCAAAGGTATGGTACATAAAATCAAAGGAGAATTCCCAGATGCCAATATTGTTGCGATTGATTATGACCCAAGTGCATCCAAGGTAAACCAGGAAAATCGAATTCGTTTAATGCTTGCCAATGCGAAACTGAATAGTACTCTAGGGGACATTTAATATGGACCTGCTGTATGTCTTTACGTATTTTGTGATCTATTCGGTTTTAGGATGGTGTTGTGAGTTTGTCTATAATGGCATATTAGATAAGAAATTATCCAATAGCGGATTCATGTATGGACCTTATTGTCCAGTCTATGGAGTAGGGGCTATATGTGTACTTTATCCACTTATGCCACTAAAAAAATATCCTATTCTGATTTTTGTAGTAGGCGTTATCATTACTTCCGCTATTGAATATTTCACAAGCTGGATTATGGAAAAACTATTCCATACAAGATGGTGGGATTATTCGCACTATAAGTTCAATATCCATGGAAGAGTCTGTCTATTGAATTCAACTTTGTTTGGCATCATGTGTCTTGTGGCTGTCTATATTGTTCATCCAAGAGTGGAAGCAATCGTGCATTCCATTCCTGTCAATAAGCTTATGCTGATGATGAATATTGCTGCTATCATCTTATGTATCGACTGCATATTCACAGTCATTCACTTAGTAAAACGTAAGCGACTGATTGAAAAAGTGCAGCAGGAACTGGTTTTATTATACAACCAGTTTGAAAAGGAAATGGCTGAAATCAAACAGGGAAGCCAGACTGTCTTTATGGAATGGACCCAATCTCGTGCTGATTTGATTGCAAAGACAAAGGCAATTCATGAAAAAGTATTGGAAATTCTGCATGGTCGTCTTTCAATGGCATTCCCAAAGAATGTATATGTAGGCTTATCGAAACATCTTACCGATTGGGTAGATGAAAAGTTGAAAAAGTAGAGTAGAATCTACTTTTTTTCTGTTATAATGATTTCACTATGAAATACAGTGTATGTTTATTAGCGGCTGGAAAAGGAAGCCGTACAAAGCTTGAATACAATAAGATGTTCTATCCATTAAAAGAAGGAAAAACCGTATTGGATGTCAGTCTACAGCCATTTTTAATGGATACAGATTGTAAACAGATTATCATTGTCTGTGCTGAACATGAAATAAACCATGTTGAAAAGCTATATAAAGAAATAGAGAAGATTGAAGTAGCCATCGGTGGAAGTACACGACAGGAAAGTGTATATAATGGCTTATCTAAGGTAGTTAGTCCATATGTATTCATCCATGATGGAGCTAGACCTTATTTAAAAGAAGAACAGATATATGATTTAAAGAAGACATTGGAAAAAGAAGATGCCTGTCTATTGATGGTACCAAGTGTGGATACTGTTAAGATTGTAGAAGAAGGATATGTCAAGGAAACATTGATACGAGCCAATGTCTATAATGCACAGACACCCCAGTGCTTTAAAACCGATTTAATCAAAAAATGCCATGAAATGGCAAAAGTGGAAAACCGGATTGGCACGGATGATGCCCAGCTTGTAGAATGGTATGGAAACAGTAAGGTAAAAGTGGTGATTGGAGATGCATCCAATACAAAGATTACACTACCTACAGATTTAAAATAAAGAGGGAATTATGGAATACACAGCACTTATTTATGATACAGAACATTATGATGATATCGCATTTGATCGAATGAAGAAGGCATGTTCTTTATTTATTGAAGATGCAGATTGTAAAGAAATTGTCATCAGCGCCAATAAGGAATGGATAGTAAAATTGGCAACCAATCCCATTCCAAAATCAATGTATGTACAAATGTCAAACAAGCCATATGTATCCTTATTGAATGGGTTAAAGGCAGTTACCCAGGAAAATGTACTCGTAATTGGATTATCAAAGGAATTGACAAGAGAATCGATAGATGCCTTATTAGAGAATTTACAGAAATATCCATCGGTATCCTATACAGATCATGTCTTTGAAGCTTTTGATACAAGATTATTGATGTTCTGTCTACAATATGCCATTGAATTTAATATGGCAGTGGATACGTATTCCAAGGCAGTAGATGCCTTAGCCGATACACCTATACACTATATTGCGTGAGAAATCACGCTTTTTATATACAAAAAAAAGGTTCAATTGAACCTT
>JABUSD010000256.1 GCA_021442845.1 Holdemanella sp. | reverse complement strand
AAAACAGCTATGAACTCTTTATAGGTACTTTCGTCAAGGGCGGACCGGACCAGCCTGTAAAAATAGATGCCGTACTGGACCAGGAGCCGGAACAGGCTGCTAACCGGGACATGGTATCAGGCGTCAACGCCGTCTATAAAAGAAGGTAAGGTCGACAAAAATGGAGGAAAATAGATGATGCGGAAAAAAGGATACAAAATGCTTATGATGGGACTTATGGCCATGACATTATGGAGCGGTCAGGGGTTAGCGGAAGCTGCATATGTGAACATTTATCAAAATCCCAATACGATAAAAGTGACGAGTCAGGCAGGAAAACTGCATTACATGGAAACAAAAACAGAAAACATGTTTAAAAAGACTCCTCAAGCAGAAACATCTTACGTTGTCCCTCAAGGCTGGAAAGAAGACTTGAATTCTTTGAAACATGTCCGGGTAGAGAAGTATATGCCGGAACAAAAAGGAACAGACCGCATCCTGTTCTTTCTCCATGGAGGCGGTTATATCCGCGGTCTTTCTAACAGCTATCGCGATTGAGCTATTGCCCAGTCCCACGCTATCGGGCAGGGAGACGTATATCTGCTCGATTATCGGATTGCACCAGAGGCCGCATATCCCGACGCCTTACATGAAGCGGTGGCTGCTTATAAAGCGATTTTGGATTCGGGTGTTCCGGCTGATAGAATCGTCCTCGTCGGCGATTCAGCCGGTGGTAATTTAGCGACTGTATTGGCGCTATATGCCCGGAATCATCAGCTTCCGATGCCGGGAATCCTGGTACTTTATTCTCCTTGGGAAGACGCCGGTCATCTCCCGACTCATGATACGAATGTGAAGAAAGACTTGGTTTTAGGAGAAAACAACCCGGCTATGCTCAAAGCAGTGACCCATAATCAGGATTATTTCCGCACGGCCGACTTGAAAGATCCCTATGTATCACCGGTCTATGCCGATTTAAAGGGGCTGCCGCCGACTTTGATCATTGGTGGGAATAGCGAACTCTTTGTCGATGATATGGCCCTGTATGCCCAGCATGCTCAAGATGCAGGAAATACCGTCGAAATGCATCTGTTCAGTAACATGTCTCATGACTGGCCGTTCATTTTCCCGGAATTGCCTGATGCCAAAGACGCGTATACCCTGTTGGCCTCATTTGCTGAAAAATATATGGATTAAGGCTTGTAAGAAATTGAAGGAGAAGAGAATGATGAAAATGAAAAAAGTCGTTATTGCTTTATCTATTTCTGTTATGAGTGCTGCTGGGATGGCTTTGGCTGCGGCACCGGCATCTCCGGTATATTCAGAAAACGGGGATTATCCGGCAGCGGTCGTTCCCTATGCCCAGAAAGCGCACACTATGGGTCCGGTATCGCATACCTATTCGGAAAACGGAGACTATCTGGCTGCTGTTGTCCCGTATAGCCAGAACGCACCTGGCACAGGAGAAATGCTGCATACCTATTCAGAAAATAGGGATTATCCAGCAGCTCCGGCATGGTAGCGCCCCGTTTATGTGGAAGTGGGAAAGAGAATTGACGTAGGCAGAATCCGACTTTTGTAATAGGTACCCTCTTTACTGGACAATCAGTAGGGAGGTATTTAAATCTATACTTCAAAGTGTGGTTATGCGATATTTATTTGTTCAAAAAGTTGTAAACTGCTGCTGTTATAATTGATTCCAGAAAAAAAGTAAGTAGGAGGAACTCATTTTATTGCCATTTATAGGCATTACCAGGCGGTGAGGCTATAACATAATCGTCTCATCAAAAAAGGTGACGGAACAAGGCATAAAAAATAGGGGAACGGAGTTTTCGATAATTCCGTTCCCCTTTTTTTATGTGGAAATCTTGATGTCAACGCCTGGCGTTGTAGGGGATACCCCGGGCCGGCACAGCCGTACTACAGGTTAGTCCAAGTAGCCGATTTCCATATCATCGACTTTATTGTTCTCAATCTCGAAGACGAGACCGATGCTTTTGTCGCTGTCGCAGTCATAGATGTATTTATCACCGCGAATCTTGTCTGGTTCGCCATAGGCTGCTTTTACCGCGTCGAGTGAGGAACCGACTTCGATGCCTGCAGCTGTTTTGATGCCATTGTGACGGGAGACTTCGATGTGGCGCGCATAGCCATCAACGAATGTTAATTCGCAGGAATCTCCATATTCGTATTCCGTAACTTCGCCGTTCCAAAGAGGATGATGCTTTGTCTCGACCTCTGTCGGTGTTCCATATACCTGTTGGACGTAGTCGGATGAAAAAAGATTACCCTTCCTCAGCGCCGGATTTCTGGCTTTCTTTGCCGTATTGGGCCAGGGATTGCCAGGACAGTTTTTTCACTTTGCCCATTAGTGTTTCCTGGAGTTTCTGGAACTGGTCCGGAGTCATGTCCTGTTTCTCCGACCGGGCCCTGTCCGGAACTCCTATGGTGTTCCAGTACACCTCCACTTTTTCCACATCCGGATTCCAGTGGGTGAAATAATAGTTTTCGCATACCAGATTCCCGTCCCCGTCCAGATAGTATTCCCCGAGCAGGGCCATGCTGGCGCCTCCGGATCCCTGATTCAGGAACCGTCCGTTTCCCAGATAATACCAGGCATTCCGGTAAAAACCACTGAATACCCGGTGAATCCGGCCCTTACGGATAGTGAACAGGTTGGTAATCCGGTTATCCTGGCCAGTTATCAGCTCCGGCTCTCCGTCCCCGTTGCAGTCCATCAGCTGATACTGGGCCGGGGACAGCTCCCGCACGCCTTCCCAGACGGCCATCAGGTCGTCCCGTTCCTCCCCGAAGGGAACATAACCGTTGCCTTCTTGGATCATGGCATACAGCGTGTCCAGTTCCCGGTCATAGGCGTCTTTTCCGTCAAAAGCCCCGGCGAGTCCGGAAATACCGGTCAGAAAGAGCATCAGGCACAGACAGGCCATCCGCTTCCAGACATTCTTTCTTTTCATAGTTCCTCCTTTTAGCCAAACCCATTTTTCCTCCCGGCAAAAATCTCATAGCTGTCCAGGAGCATATAGATATTGTGGGAGGGGTTGCTTTCCAGCCAGGTTTCCCGGTGTTCCAAGGGAATAGTGAACCAGGCTGGAGATTTCGGGCAGCCCATTAAAAGACCATCCAACTTCGCTTGGGGGATTTTCTCCATTTCCCCTTTTTCTGCCTGGACCTCATAGCCGTAGATGATTCCTTCCTCCGGGGCCACGGCCAGGATTTCCACTTGTCCGTCTTCATCCAGATTTGTTACGGCAAATTGCACAGGGCCTCTCCGGCTTTGGACCAGATCCCACTGGGACCGGCAGGTCATAGCCATCCAGAGTTGGTGCTTGGCCTCACTGGTAGAAAGGGGAGAGGGTTCATAGACACTCCCGGGCCCGTCCAGCATATGAGGTTTCTCCTCACAGGCCAGAGCCGGAAATCCGCCCCACAGCAGGAGAAGAAAAAGAAGAAAAACAGTACCTTTCTTTATCAATCCATCCATGCATCACAAAGGAATTTAAAGTCGATTCTATTGGATCAGTCTATCATGGCTGGAATCGGGAATATATATTGTGATGAAATCTGTTTTTCCTGCCAGTTGGATCCAAGAACCAGAGCAAGCCGTCTTTCCAGAAAGGATTGTGAGAAGCTTGTCTACCACGCCAAAAGGATCATCACAGAAGCCATGGAGCTAGGTGGAACAACCATCCGTTCCTATACATCGTCACTCGGTGTTACAGGACGCTTCCAGCTAAGCTTACAGGTTCATACCAGAAAGGATCAGCCATGTCCTATCTGTGGTTTTCCTATCGTTAAAAAAGTCGTTTCACAAAGGGGGACATACATATGCCTGCATTGTCAGAAAAGAAAGTAATCGCTCTTACAGGTTCAATGGGTTCAGGTAAGAGTATGGCCTGTTCCATATTAAAGGAAAACTATCCAGTCATCGACTGTGATGAAGTAAATAGAGAACTATTGATCAAAGGAAATGAAGGTTATAAAAGACTAGTCAAACTGGAGTATATTCACTTAGATGATAATGGAAATATCAACAAAGCCCATATGGCAAGTATCATATTCTCAAATCCAGATAAGAAACATGAGATTGAATCCATTCTTCATCCATTGATCTTTAAAGAAATCAACAAATGGGTAAAAAAACAGGATAGTTCCATCGTCTTTGTTGAAGTGCCTATTTTGTTTGAAAGTGGCAGACAGAATGAATTTGATGAAGTATGGTGTGTCTTATGCGATGAAGACATTGCCCTTCAAAGACTTCAGAAAGGAAGAAATATTCCTAAAGATAAAGCATTAGAACGATTAAGAAATCAATGGGATCCTGCTTTGAAAAGAAAGTTGAGTGATGTCATCATTACCAACAATGGTTCTATTGATGATTTAAGATATACAATCAAAGAAGAATTACAGAAAGGGAGGATACGATGGAGTTAAGTGAAAAGATAAAAATTGAAAAGAAAAGCACATTAACCAATATAGATGAAAAAGTCATGACTTTGTTGTATCTTCCTTTGATTAAGAAGAATGCCTATACACTCTATCATGTTTTATGTTCCATGGATGGAATGCATACCGATTTAGAACATCTGATTCAGATCAGCTTATTGAATGAAGGCTTATTTGAAAAGAATCGAAAGACATTAGAACAGTTTGGTCTAATGAAGACATATTTCAATACAAAGGATAAGACATGGCTATTGAATATGCTTCCACCAAAGACACCGGAGGCGTTTTTAAAACACGATTCCTATGCTCGTCTATTCCTGAAGGAAAAAGGAGCCAGCTATTTTGAATCGGTAAAAAATATATTCTTAAAGGAAAAGAATCAGGGAATGGTGGATGTATCGGAAAGTTTTGATATCAATCTGCTGTCAACATGGAATGATATCCAGGAAAACCAGTTCGATCATGCCAGGGTGACGGAGAACTGGAAAGGGGAATATCCATTTGATTTTGACTTATTTTTAAAGAATATGGATTTTATCTTTCCACCGATTCTACGCACCAAAGAGAATCTGATGAAAATCGCAGAATTTGCCAATATATTTGGTGTAAGTGAAAACGATATGAAAAAGCTTGTGCAGAAGAATACAAATCCAAACACAAGGGAAATCAATTTTGAAAATCTGCATAACGATCTGATTCTAAGAAAGGTACCACAGGCTAAACAGTATAAGAATCCATATGCGATGCCACCAATCCAGTTTTTATCCAGCAAGCAGAAAGCACCATTATCGGCTTCGGAGAAGAAGCTTGTATCGGATTTATGTACAAAATATGGATTTGTCAATGAAGTCATCAATGTCCTGATTGATTATGTATTGAATACATCCAATAATGGATTTAACCGAAATTATGTCGAAGCGATTGCTTCGGCATGGTCACGCAATAAAGTTGATACCTATGAAAAGGCAATCAGCCAGACTAAGAAGAAAAAGGAAGCAAAATCCGCCTTGCCGGAATGGTATAATGAAACACCAGAGGAAAAGGCAGATGATGCTTATTTGGAACAGCTATTGTTAAAACAGAAGAAAATGAAAGGAGAAAGCTAGATGAACTTTACATTTCCCCAGACAAAAGCGATGAGTGAATATGAAAAGAAGGAAATAGATGCATTATTAAGTAATATCAAAGTAAAAAACTTTTTAGTAGAGAATAATCTGGATGTATCCTTTTTAAAGAAGAATCTAAGTGATTTCCAGATCTGGAAAGAACATATGAATCGCTGTCATGTATGCCCTGGAATCATTGCATGCCCAAATGCACAGAAGGGATATACAAAAGCTCTATATATGGATGAAACTGGCTATCTATGCGATTGTATGGTTCCTTGTGAATATAAAAAGATAGAGGATGATAAGATTAAACATAGAGAGAATCTGACAAACTATTCCTATATGTCAAAGGAAGATTTACTTATCGATTTATGGAAATTTACACTAGTGAATGAATATAAGGAATATTTAATGGTCTATGATAAGGTTACAAATTCTATTGAAGATGAAAAAGGAATCTATCTCTATGGACAGCCAGGTGTAGGCAAATCCTATCTGATGAAAGGCTTAGTCAATCACTATGCCAAAAAGGATAGGAAGGTATGCTTCATGCATGTACCGAGTCTGATTCAGGATATCCGAAACAATTTTGATGATAACCAGTATCAAAGGGACATCATGCAGGAAATCCAGCGAAGCGATATCTTAATCCTTGATGATATCGGTTCAGAAGCCATCAGTGAATGGCAAAGGGATACTATCATCTATACGATTCTTGCCTATCGTGATGACAATAAGAAGAAAACGTATTTCACATCAAACTATTCATTAGATGAACTGGAAATGCGATATACAAATAAGGATGTGAAAAACGGGAAGGTACCAGCCAACCGTGTTCGAAATCGAATCCAGTCATTATGCAATGAAATTTCATTAAAAGGAAAATCGCGACGTTAATACTTTAAAAATCATAAAAAAAGTTATACAATATAGACGTATAATTCTAAATAAGGAGGAAAATTGAATTATGTTAGTATCTGCTGCTGAAATGATCAACAAAGCTCATGAAGGGCACTATGCCGTTCCACCATTCAACATTAACAACATGGAATGGATCATCGCTATCTTAAAAGGATGCCAAGCTACAAACTCTCCAGTTATCTTAGGTGTATCTGAAGGTGCTGGAAAATACATGCAAGGTTATAAGAATGTTGTGGCAATGGTAAAAGAAATCCACGATAACTTAGGAATTACAGTTCCTGTAGCTATCCACTTAGACCACGGTTCATATGCTGGTGCAAAAGCTTGTATCGAAGCTGGATTCACTTCAATCATGTTCGACGGATCACACTTCCCATTTGAAGAAAACTTAGAAAAATCAAAAGAATTAATCGCATTAGCTCACTCAAAAGGAATCTCTATTGAATGTGAAGTTGGTGGAATCGGTGGTGAAGAAGACGGTGTCGTTTCATCTGGTGAATTAGCATCTCCTGAAGAATGTGGAGTAATTGCTGGATTAGGTGTAGACTTCCTAGCTGCTGGAATCGGAAACATCCACGGTAAATATCCTGCTAACTGGGCTGGATTAAGCTTTGATCAGTTAGCTAAGATCCAGGAATCAACTAACGGTAAACCATTAGTATTACACGGTGGTTCTGGAATCCCTAGCGAACAAGTTAAGAAAGCTATCTCATTAGGTGTTTCTAAAGTTAACGTTAACACTGAATTACAGTTAGAATTCGCTGCTGCTACACGTGCTTATGTAGAAGCTGGTAAAGATCAGCAAGGTAAAGGTTACGACCCACGTAAACTTTTAGCTCCTGGAACAGCTGCTATTCAGGCTAAAGTAGAAAAGATGAATACTGAATTCTTCGGATGCGCTGGTAAAGCTTAATACAATAATCTGAATTGAATTATAGAAGAGGTTACAAACAAGTAATCTCTTTTTTTTTGAGGAACCGTCTCATTTTTAATATTGTGCTTTGACACGCTCTTATAAATGTGGTAGTTTATTGATGTTGTCAAAAAACAATGTGTATTTATTAGGAAAGGAAGTTAAAAAATTATGAAAACATTAGCTAAAATTGCTCTTGTAGTAATTGGAATCTTATTTATTGGTATGGGATTTTCAACATTTTTTATGCCAGAAGCAACATTAGTAGCTTATTCATGGGTATCAGCTTGTATGTTTGTTGCTGGTGGTATTATGAGTATTATCGTATTCTTTCAGTTGGAAAAAGGGTTCCCACTTAGAGCCATGTTCTTAGTTCAAGGTATTATCCAGGCAATTCTTGGATTTATGCTTTTGAGCAATGGAATGATCTTCACAACAATTGTTGCATTAAATGTATTCCAGATCTGGATTGTTTTCTCAGGTATCGAAGATATCGTTGGAAGCTTTACATTGAAGGATATGGGTATTAAGAACTGGTGGTTAACACTAATCTTAGGTATCTTATCACTAGTTATCGGTCTATCAAGCTTCGCAAGTGCAATCTTCAGTACAGCATTTATTAATGCATCTGTGGCAATGGGTCTACTATTCACAGGAGCTTCCATGATTTCACGTGCGTTCACAAAAGAACCAGAAAAGAAATAGAAATGATGGATAAGGGATTTCGAATCCCTTATTTTTTTTGTGGAAAAAATTTCTTCAATAGTGTATTATGAATACGCCTTAAGGGGGAAGACAAAATGGAAAGAGTCATCAAAATTGAAGGTGGACATCGATTGAATGGTACGGTACGTATCAGCGGATCAAAAAATGCAACAGTTGCCTTGATTCCAGCTTGTGTACTTGCCAATAAGCCAGTTACCATGTATGGGATTCCAAATATCTCCGATGTTCGCTCATTGATTATATTATTAAATGAATTAGGTGTAGAAGTTATCGAAAAGGGGGACGAGACTTTATACATCGATCCAAGCCATATGAAAAACATTCCAATGACATCCAATGCGGTTTCTAAATTAAGAGCCAGCTATTATTTTATGGGTGCATTGTTAGGAAAATTCGGACATGTGGAAATCAAGATGCCAGGAGGATGTTATCTTGGACCACGTCCTATTGATCTTCATTTAAAGGGATTTGAAGCATTGGGGGCAACCGTTTCCTATGAAAATGGATGTTGTATCCTGGATGCAAAAGAATTAATAGGAACGAAGATTTTCCTTGATATATCCAGCGTAGGGGCAACCATCAATATCATGATGGCAGCTGTCTACGCCAAAGGAAAGACAGTCATTGAAAATGCTGCCAGAGAACCAGAAATCATCGATATCGCAACGCTTCTAAACAACATGGGAGCTAAGATCCATGGAATGGGAACAAGTACAATCACAATCCATGGTGTAGACAGTCTAGGTGGATGCATTCATGAAATCATTCCTGATCGTATCGAGGCGGCAACCTATGTGATTATCGCAGCTGCCATGGCAGATGAAATGACAATTGAAAATGTCATTCCACAGCATTTGGATGCGATTCTATCAAAGTTAAAACAGATTGGCATCGATTTAGAAGTTGAATCGGATAAAGTCCATGTCAAAGGGTCTACTAAACCTTTAAAGCCAACAGATATTCTGACAAAGCCATATCCAGGTTTCGCAACGGATGTACAACAGCCATTTACAGCGCTTTTAACACGCTGTGAAGGACAATCTAGCGTTAAGGAAACGATTTATACAGAACGCTTTAAACATTGTGCAGAATTAAATAAAATGGGAGCCGATATCAATGTCAGAGTGCCAGCCTGCTTTATCAGTGGAAAGACAGATCTTCATGGTGCCAGAGTAAAGGCAACCGATCTTCGTTGTGGTGCAGGACTTGTCGTTGCAGGTCTAATGGCAGATGGTATCACCGAAATTCATGATGCTTACCATATTGATAGAGGGTATGACAACCTGGATGGTAAGCTACAACAATTAGGTGCTAAACTATGGCGTGAAGAAGTTGAGTAATAATCAACTATTCATATAGGAGGAGTATATTATGAAAATCAAGAAGTTAATTGGATCCATGTTATGTGCATTTTCACTTGTATTCATGACAGGATGTGCAAGCGATCCAAAAGGGGCTGTTGAAGCTTGTATGGAAGCTGTTAAAGTTATGGATTTAAGTTCAATCGCAACATCAGATGTAGAAGAGAGTATAAATCAGGGAGATACTATTTTAAATTCCTTGAAAGAGTACTTTAATGAAACATCATCAAAAATCGAATATAAGATTCAAGATACAAAAGTAAATGGAGACAAGGCAACTGTAACGGTAGAAATGACATATACAGATGCGACACCAATCTATTCAGCTGTTATGGAAGATGCGTTTAAAAATCCTTTACAATATTCATTCTCTGGTGAAGATGCAACAGGAAAAATCGAATTATTCGTTTCTTCATTCAATGGATTGAAAGATTCAGTTAAGACAAATACAGCTAAATGTACAGTCAAGTTTGAATGTATGAAAGAAAGCGGTGGATGGCTTGTTGATGATGTATCGGATGAGTTCGTTGATGTAATAACAGCTAATGCATACACTTTCTTCAATAACTTAGAAGGAAACGATAAGAAATAAGTAATTCTGTATCAATTAGGCCATATATGGCCTTTTTTTGTATGGAAAATGTTAAAATAAGAATAGAAAGAAAAGAGGCTTATTATGAAGATTAAAAAAGTATTTATTTCACTGTGTCTTGTATTTTCAATGGCTTTTATGACAGGATGTTCTAGCGATCCTAGAGAAGTTGTTGATCAATGCATGAAAAATGTACAGAAGTATGATTTCAGTACAATTGATTCCAAAGAACTAGATGAAACATTGAATTCAGACGATGCAATCACAAATCTTCTATTGGATTATTTTAAGGAATGTGCCGCAAAGATGGAGTATACAATCAAGGATTCCAAAGTAGATGGAGATAAGGCAACTGTATCTGTGGATGCCACTTATGTGGATGCATCATCGTTATTATCACAGGCAATGACATATTATCTATCAAGAGCTTTACAGTTAGCATTCACTGGTGCTAGTGAAGAAGAATTGAATCAGATATTTGTAACTGCATTTAATGAAACAAAGGATTCTTATCAAACGAAAACAGCGACATGCACAATCCAGTTTGAATGTACAAAGGATAAGGATGGATGGAAGATTACAAATGTTTCCAATGAATTCTATGATGTCATAACGGCAAATGCATATAGTTATTTTGAATCTTTTGACTCTAGCGAAACAAAAGAATAAAAACTATAAGTGTCAAGTAAAAGTGCTTGACACTTATTTTTATGCGTGGTATTCTATACAAGCAATTAGAAAGAGAAGGTAAATTTTATGGTAAAATTACGTTTAAAAAGAATGGGTAAAAAAGGTGCACCTTTCTATCGTATCGTAGCTGCTGATTCACGTTCTCCTCGTGATGGACGTATCATCGAAGAAATCGGTACATACAACCCAATGAAGGCTGAAGATAAAGTAACTTTAAACAAGGAATTAGCTTTAAAATGGTTAGCAAATGGAGCAAAACCAACAGACACAGTTCGTTCTTTATTATCTAAAGAAGGTGTCATGAAAGCTTTCCACGAATCTAAATAGGAAATGATATGGTTGATTTAGAGAAGACTTTATATGAACTTTGTTATCCACTCGTAGATGACAAAAAGTCATTATCCGTTAAGACAATGTCTTCTACAAATGAAAATGAAGTTTTATTGTATGTATATGCCAATAGCGATGATGTAGCTCGTCTAATCGGAAGAAAAGGAGCTATGGCAAGCAGCATCCGTCAGATGATGTCAATTGCAGCTAGAGGTGTAAAAAGAAGAATTTCGGTTAAATTCGAAGCCTATTAGGATGTGATATACATCCTATTTTTTTAAGGAGTACTATGGTTAAGGTCGCAACAATTATAAATACACATGGTTTAAAAGGGGAATGCAAACTATATCTTTTTACGGATGATGTCAATGCCTGTTTTTCAAAGAATCAGATGTTATATCTATCTGATGGAAAGAAGATGAAGGTACTTGGCTTTCGTATGCAGAAAGGGTTTGGCTATGCTAAATTTGAAGGTATAGATTCCATTGATCAGGCAGAATTATTAAAAACAGAGGTTTTATATATCAATGAAAAGGAACTTCCGGAATTAGAAGAAGATGAGTTCTACTATCATGAACTGATGGGATGTACCGTCTTCAATGAAAAAAAGGAAGAACTAGGAAATGTAGTGGATATATTGGAAACAGGCGCTAATCTTGTATTGCGTATTAAAAAAGGGAAGGATAGCTTCTTAATGCCATTTGTTGATGCCTTTGTACTGGATGTGGATATTGAAGGTAAGATGATGACAATCAAAGAAATGGAAGGGTTACGATGAAAATATCCGTATTGACATTATTTCCGGAATATTTTGATTCGCTTTTAAACACAAGCATTATCAAAAGAGCTAGGGAAAAGAATCTCTTTGAATTTGAAACTGTGGATTTTAGAGCCTTTACCAATGAGAAGCATGGACATGTGGATGACACACCCTATGGAGGAGGGGCTGGTATGGTATTGATGTGCCAGCCAATTCTGGATGCGCTAAAGACAATTCGAACAGATCAAAGCCTAGTCATTCTATTAAGTCCCCAGGGAAAGACATTCAATCAGTCTATCGCAAAAGATTTATCCACGAAGAACCATCTGATCTTCATCTGTGGACATTATGAAGGCTTTGATGAAAGAATCCGTGATTATGTTGATGTACAGATGTCATTGGGGGATTTTGTCTTAACTGGAGGCGAAGGGGCCTGTACAGTCATGTGTGATGCTATTTTACGTTTGTTACCAGGCGTAATCCGACAGGATAGCAGTGAGGATGATTCCTTTTCTAATGGATTATTGGAATATCCCCAATATACGCGACCAGAAGTATATGATGGCAAAAGGGTACCGGATGTCCTATTGAGCGGGCATCATGCCAATATCAGAAAATGGCGTCATGAAAAATCATTAGAAAATACATATTATCATCGAAAAGATCTATTGGAAAAAATAGCGTTGAATGATGAAGATAGAAAGTATATAGAATCGTTACAAAAAGATTGAAAAAAATAGAATGAAATGATAGAATATACAAGCACTGTTGTGCCGATATGTTCCGCTGGCATTTATGTGAATGAACAATAAATCGTATAAATGAAGACATAGGAGGAAAGACAGATGAATTTAAACTTAGTAAATGAAGTCACTAAATCACAGTTAAAGACTGACATTCCAGAATTCCGTTCAGGAAGCACTGTACGTGTACACGTAAAAATCAAAGAAGGTGACAAGAGCCGTATCCAGATTTTTGAAGGTGTTGTTATTGAACGTGTTGGTGGAGGAATCTCAGAAACATTTACAGTTCGTAAAATCTCTAACCAGATTGGTGTAGAACGTAAGTTCCCACTTCACTCACCAATCATTGACAAGATTGAAGTTGTTCGTCACGGTAAAGTTCGTCGTAACAAATTACACTACTTACGTGGACGTTCAGGTAAGGCTGCTCGTTTAAAAGAAGTACGCTAATTCAAAGAAAGACTGTTGGAAATTTCCAGCAGTTTTTTTATACTTTATTTAGAGGAAATTTATGAGTCTAACAAATACAATTATTCATTTCATGCTGATGAAAAAAAGAGCCTTTTATAATAAGCAGAAGCCTTTTGACTACAATAAGCGAAGACAAGAAGAAATACAGACAGAAGGAAGTTTTAAACTGCCAAAAACCATTACTATCGAGAATCAATCTATCAATGGAATCCCCATTGAATGGATTATAAGTCAAACCAATCCCAAAGATAAGATTCTCTATTATATCCATGGTGGTGGTTTTGTATCCGGTTCATCTCAGGCAAGAAGAAGGTTCACAACGTATCTTGCATCTAAAATCGGCTATAATGTCATAAGTGTCGATTATCGATTAGCACCGGAAAATCCCTATCCTAAAGGACTGGATGACTGTTTCAGAGTATATCAATCTCTTCATGAAATATATGGGAATGAAAATATCTTTATTCTTGGTGAAAGCGCAGGGGGAAATCTTGTATTATCCTGCTGTTTACGCATAAAAGATATATATGGAAAGCTGCCAGCTGGAATCGGAATGTTTTCACCAACACTTCAATATCTGGAAAACTTTGAAAGCTATTCAAAATATATCGATAAAGACTGCATGGTTTCCAATCTACATGAAGAAGTGATCGATATATATTTTCAAACGGATGATAAAGATGTGCTATCCCATCCCTATGCCTCTCCACTAAATGGAAACTTTAGTGGATTCTGTCCTGTCTTTCTAACGGTTTCCGATCATGAAGTTTTGAAAGATGATGCCTATTCTTTAAAAGAGATGCTTGAAAAGGAAAATATAAAACTTGAATTCATCCATCGAAAAGGAATGGTTCATGCATATATGATAATTCCAGACCTTTCAGAATCAAAAAAGGATTTGAAGATATTAAAGCGCTTTATTCAGAGTTGTTTTGCATAAAGGAACTATTAATTTTTTTGTATATTCTTTTTTTTAGTATATAATAGACAAAGAAGGACGAAGTATATGAAAAGAGTAAAAGATAATAAGCGAGTATATAGAGATAGTGAAAAAAAGGAAAAGCCATCCATTTTAGGTGAAATCCTAGGCTTTGTGAAAACCTTTGTCGTTACTGCCATTGTTTTCTTCCTGTTTGTCAATTTCATTGCCCACCCTGTTAATATTGTGGGAAGAAGCATGCATCCAAATCTACAGGATGGAGAATTTGGTTTTACCAGCAAGATTTCCCTGTTTATCGGTGAGGTTAAGCGAGGGGATGTCGTTGTTGTGACAATGGAAGAAAAAGGTAAGGAAACCCATTGGGTAAAACGAATTGTCGGAATGCCAGGTGAAACGGTATCATGCAAGGATGATGTTATCTATATTAATGGAGAAGCCCTGGATGAAAGTGCCTATATTGATGAAGCCTATAAGAAGAAGATGGTTGAACAATATGGTTATTTTAATAAGATGCCAAAAAACTACTACGATGAAGAACGTGAAATCACAGTAGCTGTTGCAGAGGATTTTGAAGAGGTTACTTTAGGGAAGGATGAATATTTTGTCATGGGAGACAATCGAATTGTTTCCAAGGACAGCCGTGATCCAAGTGTTGGACCTGTTAAAAAGGATCAGTTATTTGGAAAACAGATTTTAGTATTCTATCCATTCTCGCATATTGGAATTCATTAGACAGAGAAATCTGTCTTTTTTATTGCGTTCTATTTGACTTGAAAGATAGGGGATATGTTATAGTGGATTTAAGAAAGATGAGGTTATTTATGGAACGAACAATTATTACATATGATACACATCATGGAAGTGCAAGAAATGTCGCAAAGCGTATATCAGAACATTTAAACTGTGAATATTTAGATATTGATACTCCATTTGAGGTGGAAGATTTATCAAAATTTGACAATATCATTATCGTTTTTGGGTTTAGAGGACCTTATACAGCTCAATTGACAAAGCTATATCTAAGCCGTGCTGCAAAGCAGTTTAAAGGAAAGAATGTATTCTTAGTAGGAGAGGGACTATTCTCAGAGAATGAATTTCCAGTTGTAGCTGAAGAGATTCATCAGCAATTGGATGTACAGACATTCAATATCTTCTTTATCAAAGGACAGTTACGAGTGGATACATTGACAAGAGAAGAAAAGATTCTCTTAGGTGAATTTAGCCGTATTACTGGTATGAAGATTGTGGATATGGGTGAATTGAATCTTGAAGATGCCGATAAGGTAGCCATTGAAATCGCAAAGATCATTGCTGAAAATCCTGTCAAGGAAGTTATTAAGGATGATGAGAATCTACCTGAATGGGTATGTCCAACATGTGGCTATGTACATAAGGGAGAAACACCACCAGAAGTCTGTCCTTTATGCGGTGTTAAAAAAGATAAATTCTATAAGAAAGAAAAATAGTTCAGTTGCATAATTCATAAAATATGATATTGTGTATTCAGTTTAGACAGAGAAATCTGTCTTTTCATTTGAGGAGTGATATCAATGGAAAATAAAAAAGTTATACAGTGGTTTCCAGGACATATGACAAAGGCCAAAAGGCAGATGGAAGAAAACATCAAAAAGGTGGATTTCATCATTGAAATACGGGATGCCAGAATGCCAGAATCGAGCCGCAATCCCATGCTGGATGAAATCGTAGGAAATAAGCCAAGACTGATTATCCTATCAAAGAAGGATAAGGCGGACTTTGAAATCACAAAGGAATGGATCCAGTATTATGATAAAGAAAACCAGAAGGCATTGGCTTTGGATTTAATCAAGGAGAGCTATCGAAATGTTCTTGTAAAATACAGTCAGGAAGTCTGTTCCGCTTTGATTGAAAGACAGAAGCGCAAAGGGATTAAACCAAGAGCTTTGCGTGCGATGGTATGTGGTATTCCCAATGTCGGAAAGAGTACATTCATCAATACATTGGCAAAGCGTAAAGCCGCTGTTACCGGGGATAAGCCAGGGGTGACAAAGAGCCTGCAGTGGATTAAGCTGGGACAGGATTTAGAATTATTGGATACACCTGGTGTATTGTGGCCAAAGTTTGAGGATGAACAGGTTGGCTTGCGCTTAGCGCTATTGGGTTCCATCCGTGATGAAGTTGTCTCGATGGATGAATTAGCCATCTTTGCATGTGCCTGGCTGGAAGAAAACAAGCCCCATGTATTCAAAGATGTCTATGATGTAGAAATCCAGGAGAAACCCTATCTAACATTGTATGAGATTGCCAGAAAAAGAGGCTATCTATTAAAAGGGGATATCGATGAAAATCGACTGATGAAGACGTTTGTCAAGGATTTACGCGAAAATAAATGTGGTCCAATCACATGGGAGAAACCACAATGATTGAAAAACCATTGGAATGGAACTATGATGAACTGGTTCTAGGATTGGATGAAGCAGGAAGAGGCCCCATGGCAGGGCCAGTGGTTATAGCTGGTGTCTGTTTTCCAAAGGGATATCATCATGAATTGATGGATGATTCCAAAAAGCTATCGGAAAAGAAAAGAGAAGCTTTATTTGATGTGATCAGAAAGGATGCCCTATGGTATAAGATTGTCTTTGTCGATGAAGCCACTATTGATAAGAAAAATATCTATAGAGCCTGTCAGGATGCGATGAGTGAAATTGCCAAAGAGAGTCCATGTCAGAGGATTCTTACCGATGCCATGCCTCTAGTCAATGTTGACAAGCCGTTTGAAGCCATTGTAAAAGGCGATCAGAAATCGATTGCGATTGCAGCTGCCAGCATCCTTGCTAACGTGTCAAGAGATCATTATATGAAAAAACTGGATGAACTTTATCCCCAATATGGATTTGCCAAGCACAAAGGATATCCAACCAAAGCCCATATGGAAGCTTTAGATCGGTATGGCGTACTGGATTGTCATCGAAAAAGCTATGGTCCCGTCATGGAAAGATTACAGGAAACACTATTTTAGAGAAAAAATGAAAATTTTTTCTCATTTTTTTATGTTTTTAGAGAATACTATAATATGAAAGAAAATTTAAGAGAGGCCATCCTGTACTATTCCATTCGATATGATGGCGACTGGAATAAGATAGGGAAGGCAATACAGAACAAGGAATTCTATCAGAGAATGGAATATCCGTATCCATTTATTACAATGGCTGATGAAGACTATCCAGCGTGTTTTCGAAAGCTACGCTATCCGCCATGGATTCTTTTCTATCAGGGCAATATCAAACTGTTAGATATGGAATGCATTGGCATTGTCGGTTCTAGAAACTGTTCCAGTCAGGCACTGTACAACACACAGAAAGTGGTGAATGAAATAAAGGAAAGATATTGTGTTGTATCCGGACTTGCCAAAGGCATTGATGGAAAGGCGCATCGATGTGCATTAGATTGCTATACAATTGGCATTATCGGCTGCGGAATCAATCGGATTTATCCTTATGAGAACAAAGATCTGTTTGAAATCATGAAAGAGAAGCAATTGATTATCAGTGAATATCCCATGGATGTAAAACCATTGGCCCATCATTTTCCATGGCGAAATCGTTTGATTGCAGCCTGTTCAAAAGCGTTGATTGTGATTGAAGCAAAATTAAAAAGTGGTACAATGCTGACGGTAAATGAATGTATCGAACTATCAGTACCGGTCTATTGTTTACCAACAGCATTTGAAAACCAGACCTATTTAGGGTGCAATTATCTGATTTTTAATGGAGCCATGTTACTTTTAAGCGAAAAAGAATTAAAAGATATTTGACATATAAAAAAATTTATTGTTTGATTATAAAGCATCGGAGGGATAGCATGAAAGAAAATTTAGTCATTGTTGAATCGCCATCCAAGGCGAAGACAATTGAAAAATATTTAGGAAAGGACTATAAAGTCGTTTCCAGCAAAGGACATGTAAGAGATCTGGCAACAACTGGAAAAGGACGACTTGGAATTGATATTGAAAATGATTTCAAGCCAAACTATATCATCAGCAAGGATAAGAAGGATGTTGTCAAGGAATTGAAGAATCTTGCCAAATCCAGTCAGCATGTGTATCTGGCAAGTGACCCGGACCGTGAAGGAGAAGCCATCGCATGGCATCTGGCGGAAGTGCTTGGACTGGATATGGATGAGGACAATCGTATTGTCTTCAATGAAATCACAAAACCAGCTATTTTAGAAGCTATAAAGAATCCTAGAAAGATCGATCAGGATATGTTTGCAAGCCAGCAGGCAAGACGAATGGTGGATCGAATCATCGGTTTCAAATTGTCTAACCTATTACAGAAAAAAATCAAATGCCAGAGTGCAGGACGTGTACAGAGTGTTGCCTTGAAGCTGATCTGTGATCGTGAAAAGGAAATCAGTGATTTTATCCCAGAGGAATACTGGACAATCGATATTGACTGCATCAAGGATAAGAAGAAATTCAACGCAGAACTTAAAAAGGTGGATGGAAAGAAACAGGACATTAAAAACGAACAGGAAGCCAATGCGTTGATAGAACGACTTGGAGATGAATATGTTGTAGAAAGTGTCCAGTCCAAAGTTAAGAGTAAACAGCCCAATATGCCATTTATCACAAGCTCTTTGCAGCAGACAGCCTCTGTTCAATTGAATATGTCGGCTAAAAAGACAATGAGTCTAGCTCAGAAACTCTATGAGAATGGATATATCACCTATATGCGTACGGATTCCTATCGACTATCGGATTTATTTGTCGATAGCGCCTTCCAGTATATCGAACAGAAATATGGAAAGAAGTATGTAGGAAAACTAAGACAGAAAAAGAATGAAAATGCACAGGATGCCCATGAAGCCATTCGACCAACGGATATTACCAAAAATCCGGAAAGTGTATCCTTATCCAGAGATGAATTAAGGCTATATAAGCTGATTTATGCTAGAACAATATCAAGTCTAATGGCACCAAGCAAATATGATAATGTAACTGTTACCATTTCAAACAACGGATTGAGCTTTGATGCGACAGGGTCTACCTTGACTTTTGATGGATATCTAAAGGAATATGGAGGGTATGAAAGCGTAAAGGATCAGCTACTTCCAGAACTGATGGAAAAGGAAATGCTGAAGGAAGTAAAAGTCAATTCGAAACAGCATTTTACCGAACCGAAGATGCGCTATAGCGAAGCCCGTCTTATTAAGGAAATGGAAGAGAATGGAATTGGAAGACCATCGACATATGCGACGATTCTCGATACGATTCAGCAGCGCGAATATGTGGAATTGAAAAAGGAAAAGGAAACCAGCAAGACAAAGGTATTCTTCCCAACCGAACAGGGAATTCTAGCCAATCAGAAGCTGCAGGAATATTTCAGTTCCATCATCAATGTAAAATACACAGCCAACATGGAAACAAAACTGGATGCGATTGCCGATGGCAAAATCGACAGTGTTGAACAATTGCGCACATTCTATGATAAATTCATGCCTTTATTGGAAAAGGCATTAAAGGAAATGGATGCGATCAAGCCAAAGAAGGTAGGAAGAGTCTGCCCGGAATGTGGTAGTGAACTAGTGCTACGAAAAGGAAAGTATGGGGAATTTGTTGCCTGCGAAAACTATCCAACATGTAAGTATATCGAACAGAAGGAAGAAGACAGACTGGAGGAAACATGTCCAGAATGCGGAAGCCATCTTGTAAAGAAAATGGGACGATTTGGAGCCTTTATCGCCTGTGGAAACTATCCAGAGTGTAAATATATCAAAAAGACAAAAAAAGAGGCCGAGAAGACAGGTGAAGACTGTCCAGAGTGCGGTAAGCCATTAGTAAAGCGAATCAGCCGTTATGGCAAGCCGTTTATCGCTTGTAGTGGATTCCCAAAATGCCATTACATTAAAAAAGAAAAGAAAGAAGAATAAGCTATGAAAGAAGTCACAATCGTTGGTGCCGGTCTTGCCGGAAGTGAAGCCGCCTATCAATGTGCAAAAAGAGGAATCCATGTACGCCTGATTGAAATGCGTCCAAAGAAGAAATCACCAGCATTCTCTACCGATCTGTTTGGTGAACTGGTATGCTCCAATTCACTTCGTTCCAATAGTCTAAACAATGCGGTGGGAATTCTAAAGGAAGAACTACGTATTATGGATTCATTGATTCTTAAGGCAGCCGATGCCAATCAGGTACCAGCCGGAAGTGCATTAGCGGTTGATCGACTCGGTTTTTCCCAATATATCACCGATGTAATTCGAAACCATGAAAACATTGAAGTGATAACAGAGGAAGTCACGGAAATACCAGAAGGACCATGTATTATTGCCACTGGACCACTGACAAGTGATGCCCTGGCAAAATCCATTGTGGATTTTGTTGAGCAGGATACATTCCACTTCTTTGATGCGGCAGCACCGATTGTAGAAAAGGATTCCATCGATTTTTCAAAAGCGTACTATAAATCAAGATATGACAAAGGGGAAGCCAGCTATATCAACTGTGCAATGAATCAGGAGGAATTTGATGCCTTCTATGAAGAACTGATTCATGCTGAGTGTGCCAAAATGCATGATGGTGTGGAAGATATCAATGTTTTTGAAGGATGCATGCCAGTCGAAGAGATGGCAAGGCGCGGAAAGAAGACATTGCTGTTTGGACCATTAAAGCCAGTCGGACTCGAAAAAGATGAAAATCATAGACCGGTAGCGGTTGTCCAGTTAAGACAGGACAATGTAGGAGCCAGCATGTACAATATCGTTGGCTTTCAGACGCATTTAACATGGCCAGAACAGAAAAGGGTATTCTCTATGATACCAGGATTAGAAAACTGCCGAATTACCCGCTATGGCGTTATGCATAGAAATTCCTATCTATGCGCACCTCTGGTATTAAAAGAGACATACCAGTCAAAAAAACGCGAAGATCTCTTCTTTGCTGGACAGTTGACGGGTGTGGAAGGCTATGTAGAATCAACGGCATCAGGATTGATTGCCGGGATTAATATGGCAAGATTTTTAAATGGTGAAGAACTGATCCTTTTTGGCAATACATGTGTAATGGGAAGCCAGGCGTATTATATTACTCATTGTGATCCAAAACACTTCCAGCCAATGAATGCCAATTTTGGCATTATGCATCTGGAAGGAAAATGCAAAAAGAACCAGCGTAAGGAAATGATGGCCAAACAAGCCATTGAAAGAATCAATCAGATTAAGGAATTAGCATGAATGAATTAATTGAACGATTCCTGCAATATGTATATCGCAAAAATTCCCAATCGGAAAAGACGGTAGAATCATATAAGCGGGATTTAGAGCAGTTTGTAGACTATCTTACAAGCCAGTCCATTGATTCCTTTGAGGATGTTGACAGAATTGTCATGTTGAATTATGTGGCAAAGCTGCGTTATCTGGAGGATGGAAGCCAGGCAAAGAATTCTACGATATCCAGAAAGCTATCCAGCATACGTTCTTTTTATCGCTATCTGAATGAATATATTGGCATTTCAAAAAATCCTTTAGAATCCATTCAGTCACCAAAGAATCAAAGAAAGATACCGGATTTTCTCTTTGTGAATGAAATCCAGCATTTTTTAGAAAGCTATGACTTATCAAAGCCAGCCAATGTAAGAGATAAGACGATGTTTACTTTGCTTTATGCATGCGGGCTTCGTTTGAGTGAACTTGAAAATCTGGAATGGAAAGATATCTCGATTCCAGATCGCATCATCCGTGTATTGGGGAAAGGGAATAAAGAAAGAATTGTACCTTTTTTTAAAGGGTTAGATACAATGCTTATGGAATACAAACAGACATATTGGCAATCGTATCATAAAGATGATCATGTGTTCATCTCTTTAAGGGGGACAAAGATGACATCAAGAGGCATACAGTTTGTGATGCAAAGGCATGCAGATGAAATCGGGATGAATATGAATGTACATCCGCATATGTTTAGACATAGCTTTGCGACGCATCTGCTTGATAATGGAGCGGATATCCGCATTGTCCAGGAATTATTGGGACATTCTTCCTTATCAACAACCCAGATCTATACGCATGTGTCTACAAAGAAGCTGACACAGGCTTATATGAGCGCCCATCCCCTGGCAAAACAGAAGAAGTAGGCAAGGTGAAATCACCTTGTTTTTTTGAAGGAGAAAGACAATATGGAAAGAGTAATCTTAGTCGATGCCAATATCAACAACAACCTAGACTTTGAAGATGCACTGGAAGAGATGAAATCACTGGTGGAAGCCTGTGAAATGGAAGTTGTAAAGACATTTACCCAGAATATGAAATATCCCAATAAGAATACATTCATCTATTCCGGAAAGATTCAGGAAATAGCCCAGTGGATCGAAGCAGAAGCGATTGATATGGTTGTCTTTGGCAAGGATTTAACGGCATCCCAGCAGAAGGAACTGCAGAAATACTGGCCCGTGCCTGTCATTGATCGAACATTTCTGATTGTCAAGATCTTTGAAAAGCGGGCCAAGACAAAAGAAGCTTTTTTACAACATAAAGA
>JABUSD010000249.1 GCA_021442845.1 Holdemanella sp. | reverse complement strand
CTAAATGGCTGAATGAAGAAGATTGAAATCATCATTCGGCTCATATATTTAATCGTATTGGCAAGATTCAAATACGATTCCCCAAATTCTCTTTCACGCATTTCTACCTGTACTTCACAGATTCTGCGATTTTTTCGAATCATATAGACAAGTGTATCGGGTTCTGGTGGATTGTTCATATCCATCGCATAATCCTTGATGCATGGTTTTGAATAGGCTCTAAAGCCGCTGGTTGGATCCGTGATCTTCTTTCCTGTAATCATTCGAATCGCAAAGGCAATCAGTCTAGAGCCTGCCATACGAGCTGTCCATGGCTTCTTTTCAGTATAAAAACGCGATCCTATGACAATATCATACCCATTTTCTACTTTATCCACTAACTTCTGGATATAACGGGCATCGTGCTGTCCATCGCCATCAAACTGAATGACAATGTCATAGTCATTTTTATAAGCCAATAAAAACCCTGTCTGCACAGCACCAAACAAACCCTGGTTACAGAATCCATCAATATATCTGAATCCATTCTTTTTCAATACATCCAATGTATTGTCTTTCGATCCATCATTGACAACCACATAGTCTACATCGGGTGCATGATCAATCAGATCATTGACCGTTCTTTCAATATTCAACGCCTCATTATAGGCTGGAATGACAACTAATGTTTTCATATGTAAATTACCTCAACTTATATAATATACTATATTTTACGAATTATTTATATACTTTCTATTTATTTGTGGCAAATGAACAGGCATGCCTGTTTTGTGATTTTGATAGGACCCTTCTCTAATAGCGATTCTATATAGGCATAAAACATATCATATCTTGCCATTAGGATTTCATTCTGATTGCCATGGCACGATAAGATATAATCTACAATCGGTTTTGCCTTATCTACAAGCAAAGCATCTTCATATTCCCTTCTTTCTATATTGGAAAAATAAGGGCTTAATACATCCATTCCATTCTCAAGTCCAAAGATATCATAGAGGGCATGACTGGAAAGCTGTATATTCTGATCAAAACCATGGACAATTTCGGTGATTTCCTTCATATGATCCTTGCCATAGGTTGTCGCATAGAGTACACCATCTGGTTTTAATACTCTAGATATTTCCTGTAAGCTTTTCGATAAATCAGAATAGAATAAGACATGATTGGCAAAGATTCCATCAAAATAAGCATCCTTGAATGGAATCTGTTCACAATGGCACACTAAACAATTAAAATCCTTCCCTAATTTTTTTCGGATATATTCAACCATTCCCTGGGAATTATCACTTAAAAAGATTTCCCTATGTCTTAGATTGACTTTGACAGAATCCCATAGTTTTCCATTTCCACAGCCTACCTCCAAAACCCGATTCAATCCTTTCCAGTTGACATTGGAAGCAATCCAGGCATACCAGCCAATCGGATTGGTCGAATAATTTTCATGCAAGGCAATTCTTGCGTTTAGATTGGAAGCATTCTTATAATTTTCAATCAAGGCACTGGATTCATTGTTTATCTTTACCAGATTGGATAATACATCCCAATTCATATTGCCTGATTTCATCGTATTGGATGCGATTTTTAAAGAATCCAGCAAAGAATTCATATAATTGATTTTGGACTGGACAAGTTCAATCTGCAAGCGAAAGGAATCTTCTATACTTTCCTTGTTGGAAACCATAGGAAAAATCTCTTCAATAGAAAATCCCAATTCTCTTAACGTTAGAATCTTCTGAAGCTTAATTAAATCCTCTTCATTATATTGTCGATATCCATTGGCAGACACAGAACTTGGTTTTAATAGATGAATTGTATCATAGTAACGAATTGTTCTTTCAGTTACACCTGCCAGCTTTGCAAATTTTCCGGTTGTATAATACATGCACTCATTATAACACAAAAAAACCCTTACCATGGGTAAGGGTATGTTTAGAATTGTTCTGCAAATCCTTTTTCAAGTTTCTTAAAGATGAAATAACCGATAATTAGAACCCCCAATGAGAATAGGCAGACACATCCAAGTGATGTGAAATCAGGCCATCTATGATTTAAGAATATGTCACGATAGGAATTCACTAAAATTGTAATCGGATTTATAGTAATCAAAAAGGTAAGGATATTCCCTTTTGGAAGCAATGTAGCCGGGTAAATGATTGGGGATGCATAAAATCCTAGATTGATGATAAACTGAATCGCAAATTCAATATCACGGATATATACATTCAATGCACTTAAGATGAATACAATCCCCAAATTCAGCATGAACTGAATAATGGCAATAACCGGTAATAATACAATATGGAAAGATATACCAGCTCCTGTTCCAATACAGAAAATCACAATAATTGAACAGGAGATAAAGAAGTTGATCAAACCACTGATTGCCTGAGAGATTGGTAGAATCTCTCTTGGGAAATATACCTTTTTAATTAAATCTTTATTGTTGTTGATGACAGATGTTCCTAATGTGACAACACTGGTAAAGAATGTCCATGGAATGATACCACATACAAGGTAACATAGATAGTTATCGACATTGCCTGCTCTTCCCATGATATAAGGAAAGACAAGCCAATAGACAACCACCTGCAACAATGGTGTTAAAAATGACCATAGAATGCCTAAAAAGGAACCTTTATACTTTCCCCGGATATCCTTTTTGATATTTGTCTTCAACAATTCACGATAGGCATATAGATTTTTAAATAAATTCATGTCATTCCTCCTAGTCCACTATGAAGTAGCATTCTTTTGTCTCTACTACATTTTCGCTGGAATCTACACATGAAAGCGATAATTTATGGATGCCTGGTTTGAAATCCGACCTTTTTAATTCCTTGATCCAGCCAAGTGTTTTGGCATCCAATAGCCCATTATAGACATTCGCATAAGCCAGATAGACATCTTTTCTCTCATTTCGATCGATATCAATTTCATTGCCATCGATTTTGACAACCGGTTTTGCCAATGGATCATCACAGCACATCCATCCATTGATGGTGAATGTGTCATCTGTCTTAGGAAATGCCTGCATATGTTCAGGACAGTCAATCATTAGGTGGCATTGCGCTGTTCTTTTTTTCTCAACTCTATGATCAAGGGCTACCTGTTTCAAATAGCTATCGACGACATCATCGGGATTTCCATCCATATGAACTCTTCCCTTATAAATCCAGATGGCTCTTGTACATAAATCTCTTACCGCTTCTAATGAGTGCGTTACAATCACAATGGTCTTACCGCTATCTCTTAATTCTCTTAGTTTGGCATAGCACTTCTCCTGGAAATGCTGATCCCCTACTGCCAGGATTTCATCAATCAAAAGGATATCGGCATCTACATTGATCGCAACACTGAAAGCTAAACGCATGAACATACCGGATGAATACGTTCGAACGGGTGTATCAATAAATTCACCCAATTCGGAAAAATCAATGATATCCTGCAAACGTTTATCAATCTGGCTTCGTGTCAGCCCAAAAATAGAAGCATTGAAATAGATATTTTCTCTTCCCGTAAATTCAATATGAAAACCAGCTCCCAATTCCAGAAGCGAAGTTAAAACCCCATAGGTTGTGACGGTTCCTTTGGTTGGATAATAGATTTTTGTCATCAGCTTTAATAAGGTAGACTTCCCTTGTCCATTGGTTCCAATCAAGGCAACTGTATCGCCTTTTTTTATATCCAGATTGATGTCCTTCAACACTTCATGATATTCAACTCTTCCACGATTCCAGAACACAAACTTCTCTTTTAGTGAATGAGTTCCATCGTGTTCTATGCGAAAGGTTTTATATAGATTTCGAACTTCAATCGCATTCTCATTATTCATACATACCTCTTTATTTTCTATGTTTTAAAGCTTCCTTTAGCTTTATTCTTGCTTCCATTGGAATGGCTATACGAATCATCCTTTTAAAGACATTCGCACTTGATAACCCTACAAATGGAAACTTTGCATGTTTTGTATAATCTTCAAATAAGTGAATGAACATGCTTTCATAGCTGTTCATATCACATTCCATATAATCCTTTGTATATACCTTGCCTGCATATCCATTGTATTGTTTACATAGATGGATGAAATGATACGACAGCAATTCATCACAATCTTCTGTATACCTATCCAGTAACCTGGATTTAAATAAAAGAACATCTTTATTCGCTTCAATGAATTCTCTATTTCCTACAGGAAGATCATATTTCTTAATCCAGTTCTTATGTTCATATCCATCAAAGAAATTGATATATTCATTGTGGAATGAAGGCGGTGTTAATAGAACATTCAAATACGGATCTTTCTTAAATACCGATACGATTTCATTCTGTACTTCAATACTGTTTTCAATCATTCGTATGAAATTGAATTCATCCACAGATGCTTCTGCCTGTATATTCTTTTTAATCTGCAATAGAAATATATATGGATATTTCTTTAATTCTTCCTTATTTTCTTTTAAATAGGATGAAATGGATGTTACCTTTTGAATCCCTTTATAATCCTTTTTTGTGATAGTACGGATATTTGTATAGGGAAGCCTATTTAAATAGGCATTATACTGATCGGTTTCTATATCAATAAGGCATAATACATCCTCATTCTGTGAATCATCCATTCCCTGAATCTGATAATTCAGATTCAAGCCATAATATAAATCGATTGGATTGTATTGACGAATCACATTCTTATAGATGAGATGGATATCATAATCCGTTTTATTCTTTATATAATGCAAGCTTTTTAAGACATCACTTCCATCATTATTCAAAAGCGTAGCTCTTTTATCCTGTACAATATTCTTACGCTTGAAAAATGGTGCATCATAATATTTTAATAATGGATAGCTGGCATATGTATAGACATTAAAGTTATATAAAGGTTCCTTTACTTCATAATGATCTAAATGCAGATAGGTATCCCATCTATATCCATTGGATTCTAAATATTTTGTGAATTGTGTTTCATGTTTCGATACAACATCACCAAATGTCAACATGGATTCCATATCATAATTCTTCCAGTATTCATTGAACGCTTTTCCAAGTAATACCGTCTTTCTAAAGGCAATGAAGAATGTCTGAATATGAACGGGAAATGTTTCATCTTTAATAATCTTGAAGTAATTCATCATTTCAAAACCATTGCACAATCCCCAGAAATCAATATCTTTCGTATTCATTTCATTACAGATATCCTTGAATGGTTTAAATGGTCCATAGAATGTATCATTCATTAAAATCAGTTCATCATAGTCTTTGAATTGTTCATGATAATGATCATAGACATCCTTGAAAGCACCCGCATCCAATCCTTTATTCTCTCTTAATAGGATCTTATCGGTATATACTTTGAATTCCTGGAGATCATTTACCTTTGAATTGGATACAATAATTATATCTTCACAACAATCCTTAAAGGAATTCAGCATATATTTGACATAATCATCGACAATGCCATCCTTATCAAAAAAGATAAAGATACCTAGTCGCTTTGCCTGTTCATTTAATTGCACAGTATCACACCCCTAAAATCAAACGTTACTATCATAGCACAATCCTTATAGGATTGCCTTAATAATCTGGAATCGCCATTGGATCATCTGGAATAGACTGGAATGGCTTGTACTGGATACATTCTTTCCATGTCTTCGATAATACAACAATGGTTTATGTATTAACTTATTCTTTCCTTTTATTTCCCCGACAAGACCGATATATTGATCATGCATCGGTAATGGATCAGGAAATGGAAGGATATATTCCTTCAATTCTTTTCTAAATGCCATGCAGCAGCCTATATAGGAATTCTGGATAATATTGGATACAATTCCTAGTTTTGTCCTTCGATGTTGAAAGAAGGATGGTTCAATAACATTTAATTCTTCATCCACGATGGAACAGTCATGCATCACAACATAAATGCCATCGGAAAAACTATTTAATACACAATCCACTTTATCATTTGTCCAGATATCATCCTGATCGCATAAGAAAATGATGTCATTGGATGTATGGGCAATCGCATTCTCAAAGTTTTTGATAAGTCCTGATCCAGAACCATGAATCAATTTAATTCGATCATCATGATAGGATGATAGAATCCTTTCGGTAGAATCCGTACTTGGATCTAATGAGATTACAATTTCATCCTTTTCCTTTAATTGGCATAGGATGGAATCCAATTGTTCCTTTATATATTTTTCTCCATTATAAGCAGCTAATGCCACTGATATGTTCTTTCTCATATTTATAATCCTAGAAAGGATACATCTTTATATTGTAATAAAAGGTGTATCTTTCTTTTTCCTACTACATAGATATAATTCTTTTTCTTTTTGAAATAATAGGCACTATCCTTTTTAAAGATTGTAAAGCGTTTCTTGGCGCTTTCCTTATCATTGGAATGCGCAGAGAAATCCTGATGGATTTCCACATTCATAATATGAATGATCTTTTCTTTCTGTTTCATCGCTTTGATAAAGTGATGATCCACAAAATCTAAGAATAGATTTTCATCATATCGATAGTCTTTGAATACATCCAGGCGGATCATCATGCCACTATTGATTCCACTTAAATCGTATTTGTCATAGGCATTGATATCCACTTTACTATCCACTCGAGAAATCACTTCCTCTTTTACAAGGCAAGGTGACATAATCCCTTTGGCATCCCGTACAATCGGAAGAAATAGATCCGAACAGAAATGCATGCACCGCTTCACTTCCTGGATATATTCATCCTGTAAGGATGTATCATCATCTAATAGAATGACCCATCCATCCATTTCCTTATTTGTAGACTGGATTGTATCCAATGCCTTATTATAGGCTTTGGATAAGCCTTTATTTCCATCCATGGAAATATAGATATGTCCATCCTTTTCTACAGCCTCTTTATTGTTCATATCCGTCGTTGAATTATCACAGATAATACAGCGACATCCCTTATCCTTTATAAACTGGTAAGTTGGTGAATCTATAATCTTCTTATTATAGATGACCAATATACAATATAAATTGTTCATTTATTTCCCCTCAAGTGTCTGGTTGAACGATTCAACCGTAAAATATTGACAATATACATCTTTAATGTTTTGTCTTTGCATTCGATTGTCCTCATTTGAAATCGAACAAACATTAAAGGCAATCTCTTCCACTGTATCCTTTGTCACATGAAAACCGATATTTCTCTGATTGCACAATTTCTTTGTATCCCCTTGGATTGTGTTAATCAAAGGAAGTCCAGCACACATATAATCCAGTGATTTCATAGTCAGTCCAACAACAACGCTATCCTTCATCACATTAAAGCCATAATGGCATATATCAAAGATGGCCTGTTTGCGTTTCTGATCGAAGATTTGTCCATGATCAACGAATTTGATATTCTGCTTTTCCATGCGATGGATTAATTCCTGTTTGGATTCTCCATCCCCAATCAGATGGAATTCCACTTTCTTATATTTTGAACAGGCAACCAGGAAGCTTTCAATCAGATCGATATCAATGATATGATTGACACTTCCTAGATACGCTAGGGAAATCACATTTTCTCTTAGCACTGGCTTTGTGTTCATTGGCTTTTCATTTCTTGCGAAATAGAGCGTTGTATAGCGATCATTCTTTAATACTTCTTTATATAAATCGCATTCTACATAAACCTTATCCGCATATTTAAGGTAATCATCCCGTAAGTTTTTCCAGATGGTAAATGGAAAAGCATTCTTAAACTGTTTGATTGGCATTGTTTCAGGCCATAGATCAATCAGATCAAAATATAATATACATGGATACTCCTTCTTATAGAGCGCTAATTCCTTTGCCAGGGAGTTGCATGGAATCAGACAATGGATTACATCCGGTTTAACTGTTTCCAGTTCTTTTCTTGCCCCTTTGGCAAATTCCATATGATTTCTTAATCGATTGACTGATAGATTCTTTTTATATTCCCTGCAGGCAATTAAGATATCTGCCATAGATTCATGCACCTTTGATTTATTGCGATGCGAAAAAGAGGAAGATATGACAAGCACTTCATTCCCTTTTTCCATATAATAGTTTTTCAACAATGTGACACGATCGAAATACGTATCAAATGCACATACAATGACAGTTTTCATAAGTTATCCTTCTGATAATTCAATTGATTTTTCTAGGTCAACCACCTGATAGTCAATACCAGGATATTGGCTTAATTCTTTATCGTAAACACAGTTTCCATATGCCTTGTTTGTTAGCTTGGCAAATTTTCCTTTTGTCTTTGACAACATCCATAAAGATGGATTGAATGCTCTTGTTGAGACAGGAATCCTTTTCTTATATAAAAGGATTTTTCGCATCATATCGCTTGTATTGACATATTCCTTATTCTGAGGAAAGAAGATGCCTCCTTCACCTACTAACATAACCTGACATAAGAATTCACATAGGTTATCAACATGCAGCATCGATCTTTCATTTTCCACCTTAGGGAAAATTGGCAGCATCTTTGCAAGCTTTGATAGCGTCTGATAGTTCCCTTTTCCTCCCTTTCCATAGATCATAGGAGGGCGAACCATAACGACATGGAAATTTTCATCTTCCAGTTCACGGATTTTCTGATCGGCCTGCCACTTGGAATCGCCATAGAAATCCGCTGGGGCTGGCTGGGTATATTTTGTGATGACTTTTTTCTGGTTGTAGCCACCGGCATTTCCATAGATGATCATCGATGACATGAACACAAACTGTCTAACCCCTTCAGCCTTTGCCTTTTTAGCACAGTCAACCGCTAAATCGGTATTCACCTCATAATACATTTTCTGTCTTTCTATACTGACAGTATCCACATCCACATGGGCAATGCCTGCCACATGGAATACAGTATCAAAGGATGAGAAATCTTTATCTCGCCAGCCATAATCAATCAGATCGGCTGTATGGATTTCAAAATTATCGGCATAGTTTTTATTGGCATAAGCATCAAAGGATGTACCGATAAAAGAATTGGCACCGGTAATCAATACCTTCTTCTTTAGTGATTTATCTACGACAACTTCTTTTCCAAAGCCAGCCTGAACCGCTTCTTCCTTCTGAATGCTTCCTGTTCCTCCTTCAACGACACCTTCATGGTTGAATACCGATGCGAATGTACCAAAGAAACATCTGGCATCCATCTTCAATCCATCTAGAACACCGGCTTTCAATTCATTGACATAATCACCATCCAGCTTTGCCTTTTCCGGAATTTCCAGTTCATCTCTTCCGTTAATCTGGGCCCATCCCGTTAAGCCTGGCTTGACGTCATTCGCTCCATATTTATCTCGTTGCGCTACCAGATCTTCCTGATTCCAAAGAGCTGGACGTGGACCTATTGTTGAGATGTTGCCAACAAAGATATCCCATACCTGTGGAAGCTCATCCAGAGAATACTTACGTAATATCTTACCCACACGCGTAATATACTGATCGGGATTTTCTAATAAGTGCGTTGGTGTATCATGCGGTGTTGACATCTTCATCGATCTGAACTTATGCAGCTTGAAGAATGTCTTGTTCTGTCCCACTCGCTTCTGGGTAAATAGAACAGGTCCTGGATCATCCACTTTAATCGCAAGGCTGATTAATGCATATACTGGTGCCAATACAATCAATCCACCAAAGGACAACACTTTATCAATAGCTCTCTTTCCATATTTTTCATAGATTGTACTATCTCTTTTATCCATAGGGATTCCGACATTTTCATATGCATTCTCTTTCAGTGATTCATCCAGCTGATCCTTTGCCTTTGAACGCTTCGCAAAATAGCTTAAGGCAAGATATGTGGATGTCAATCCAAACACTGTAAATAGTATATTTCTTTTCTTTTTCATAATTATCACCATTAGTCCATAGTACTACAACAATAAGTATACCACAAAGCCTTTAGTTTCATCGCAAAAATAATGTATAATGGAATATGTTAGGGGGAAACTTTATGGCAAATTCAAATATTCAGAAGGCTATCTCTGTTTTTAAAAGCGATGGTTTAAGTGGTGTTGTATCCCATACAAAACATTACTTTAATAAAAAACAGTCATTAAAGCCAAAAACAGATGCATGTAAAGATATTCTTTTTATCAATGGGTGCTCTAGGGAATTGCTATCCCAGCCACCTCGGTATCGCATCTCTCATCAGCAGGAGCAGTTAGAACTCAATGGTTATACATGCGATGAAATCTATTATCAGGGGATAGATTTAAAATATGTAACAATGTATCAGACATTCATCATATTCCGCGCTCCGATGACAGATGCCTTAAACAAGTTTATCAAGCAGGCAAAAAAATACAATAAGACAGTCATCTTTGATATTGATGATTTAGTCATCGATACAAAATATACGGATTGCATTCCATATGTTCATTCCATGAAGGAAGAACAGAAAATCCAGTATGACAAAGATGTAATGGCAATGAAGGAAACATTACAGAATTGTGATTTTGCGATTACGACAACCGAAGCACTACAAAGAGAATTGGAAACCTATATTCCAAAGGTATTCATCAATCGAAATACCGCTTCGAATGAAATGGTATCCTTATCCCAGAAAGCATTAAAGGAAAAGAAAGAATCATCTAAAATTAAGATTGGCTATTTTTCTGGAAGCATTACCCACAATGCCGATTTTGAAATGATTCAATCGGTAATTGTTGAAACGTTAAATCAATATGACAATGTGGAACTGCATCTAGTTGGTGAACTGGATTTACCAGATGAATTGAAACAATTGGAAAACAAAGTAAAAGTACATCCTTTCATGGATTATAAGGAACTTCCTAAATTGATTCATGAAATGGATATCAACCTGGCTCCATTGACGGAATCCATCTTTAATGAAGCCAAATCTGAAATCAAGTGGATAGAAGCCGCTCTTGTACAGGTGCCTACAATCGCATCGGATTTTGGTGCTTTTAAAAAATGCATCCAGCACAATAAGAATGGTCTTCTCTGTTCAACACAGGAAGAATGGAAAAACGCATTAAAGCTATTGATCAACAATGTAGAAGTCCGTAAATCCATTGCCTTAAATGCCTATGAATATGTCATGGAAAACTGCATCACCATGTATACAGGACATAAACTCGTCAATATTCTAAAAGAGAATGTCAGTGAAGACATTACCTTTGCGATCACAAAAATGGAAATCAGTGGTGGTATCATCGTCTGTTTGAAACATGCTTCCATCTTACAGGATCATGGTTATAATGTATCCTTCATGTCTTTATATGATACGGTGAATTCCTATACATATATGGATCATGAATTCCCTGTCATTCCATTGGATAAGGAAAAGCTGGATTGTCATTTCAATAAGGTTATCGCTACCATGTGGCCTACCGTTGAAATGGTTAAGGATATCAAGAATATTAAGAAAAGATTCTATTTTGTCCAGAACTTTGAAACCAACTTCTATGATTTTGATAATCCATTAAAGAAAGAAGCCAATAAAAGCTATACTCCAATGGAAGACTTTACCTTCATTACCATTTCTAAATGGTGTGAAAGCTGGTTAAAGGAAAAATATGGACAGGATGCCAAATGGGCACCAAATGGAATGGATTTAAATCGATTCAAACCGCATAAGCGTACGATTGGAAAGAAAGTCCGCATTCTGATTGAAGGCGACTGTGGTGCCAAACATAAGAATATTGATGAAAGCTTTAAGATTGTCAATCAATTGGATAAGGATAAATTTGAAATCTGGTATATGTCTTACAATGCCAAGCCAAAGGATTGGTATCATGTAGATAAATTCCTGCATAAAGTTCCTTATGAAGAAGTCGCAAAAGTCTATGAGAGCTGTGATATCTTATTAAAGACAAGTCTTTTGGAAAGTTTTTCATATCCTCCAATGGAAATGATGGCAACTGGTGGTTATGTCATTGCGATTTTAAATGATGGAAATAAGGAATATCTAAAGGATGAAGAAAACTGTCTGATCTATGAACAAGGCAATATTGATGAAGCCTTAAATGCCATTGATCGCATTGTATTGGATGGCTATGTACAGAATACCTTATACTACAATGGTATTAAAACAGCTAAATCCAGAGACTGGGAAGCCATCGAAGAAGATATTGTAAATCTATATAAATAGTAAAGAGGACCTCGGTCCTCTTTCATTATGCTTCTTTTGTGAAGTTTAATTTCACTGTATTGTTGAATTGAATCAGTTCTACACCAGCATCCTTGAACATCTTCTTTGATGCGATATTCATTGGGGTTCCTGCATATTTATCACTTTCATAGATGACCGTACGGATTCCGGATTGAATGATAGCTTTGGCACATTCATTGCATGGGAATAAAGATACATAGATTGTACATCCACTTAGATTCTGAATGGAATTTAAAATTGCGTTCAATTCCGCATGGACCACAAAGGCATATTTTGTATCTAGGGCATCCCCTTCACGATCCCATGGATAGACATCGTCATTGCATCCCATTGGAAATCCATTGTAGCCAAGTCCAACGACCCTTTTCTCCTTATTGACAATGCAGGCTCCTACCTGTGTATTTGGATCTTTTGATCGTAATGCACTTAAGTGTGCCATACTCATAAAATATTCATCCCATGTTAGTACATTGTTTCTTTTCATCTTACTCTTCCTCCAGTTTCTGTAATACGTCTTCAAATATTGGGTCCAGCTTTGATTCAAATGACATCGTTTCGTTTGTGGAAGGATGTACAAATGTCAATTTACATGCATGTAATAGCTGTCCTTCAGTATCCATTGTCTTTCTTGGTCCATATAGAGGATCTCCGACAATGGGATGTTCAATATACTGCATATGCACACGAATCTGATGTGTTCGTCCCGTTTCCAGCGAACAGCGGACGTATGCATATTCTTTATAATTCTTTAATACCGTAAAATGGGTGATGGCTTCCTTTGAATTTTTGGAGGTAACCGCCATTTTCTTTCGATCTTTTTCATCTCTTCCAATGGGTGCATTGATAGTTCCATCCGTATGTGAAAACGGCTTATGCACTAAGGCTAGATATTCCCTGTGACATGTCTTATCCTGCAGCTGTTTTGAAATGGATTCATGGGCTTTATCATTCTTGCATACAACAAGAAGTCCAGATGTATCCTTATCAATACGATGCACAATCCCTGGTCGCATGACTCCATTGATTCCGCTTAAATCGTTACAGTGATATAAAAGTCCATTGACAAGTGTCCCGCTATAATGGCCTGGTGCAGGATGGACTACCATTCCTTTTGGCTTATTGATGACAATCACATCATGATCTTCATAGACGATATCCAATTCCATGGCTTCTGGCTTAGCTTCATAATCCTGTTCTTCAGGAATTTCAAAAGTCAATTCATCCTGAATCTGCAATGTATAGCTTGCCTTGGTCTTTTTTCCATTGATTTTGACAAGCCCTTCATCGAGCATATCCTTTACGCGTTTTCTTGAATAATCAAGAATCTGACAGATGGCCTTGTCAACGCGCATACCTGCATAGGCTTCATCTACTTTGACAATTCTTTCTTCCATCTTGATTTCTCCTTTATCTCATCAAACAACATTAAACCTATAACGAATATAAAGCCACATGTAATGCAGATATCCGCAAAGTTAAAGATTGGAAATTCCCATCCAAAGATATAGACACCAATAAAATCACGCACATAGTTTAGCATCATACGATCGATATAATTCCCTATGGCACCGGCAAAGATTAGAACATAGCCAAGCTGGTATCGTTTATCATCCGTTGTCATATATAGATAGAATAAGAACCCTAAAGATGCGAATGTGATCAATGAAAAGAAGATATTCCCTGCCCCCTCCAACATAGAAAAGGCAGCTCCTGTATTCTGGATATAAGTTAGATATAATAGCTTTTTAATTAAATCGATATGTTCATATATGGATATATTCTTAACAACCAGTATCTTTGTATATTGATCAATGCCTACAAGAATAAGCGTTGAAATGACTAATATTAATAATTTCTTTCCTTTTTTCATATTACCCTCGCCTATCTATTCTAGCATATTCAAATATCGATAATCAATTTAGAGGAAGCTGTACATAGAATGTATTGATTCCATCTTTACTATCCGCCCAGATTTTCCCTTTAAAATCGTTCACAAACTGATAGGCAATGGATAAGCCAAGTCCAAAGCTTCCATCTCTTTGTCTGGCACTATCCAATCGATAGAATCGCTTGAATAGATTATTCAATTCTGTTTTTGGGATTGGACTTCCTTCATTGGCAACATAAAATACACAATGATGTTTGAACTTCTTTAAAGATATAGAAATCTTTCCATTTTCACTTGCATATTTACCCGCATTATCCAGTAATATTTCAACAACCTGTCCTAATTTTTCCCGATTGGCAATAACTTTGACATCTTCACAGAGATCTAGAGTGATTTCATGTCCCTTTTCAAATAGTAAGGCTTCCATTGTAAGGGCAACTTCCGATACAACAGGATAGACATCCACTTCTTCCATTGTGCTTTTAATGGTTCCATTATCGGCTCTTGCCAGTTCTAACATCTGTTCAACAAGAACCTTCATATGTCTGGATACAGTCTGAATATTGGATATGAACTGATTCTTTTCTTCATCACTATATTCATTCGATGATAATAGATCCGAATTGGTACAGATAACAGCCAAAGGTGTCTTTAATTCATGCGATGCATCCGATACAAACTGGCGCTGCTGATTCCATGCCTCTTCCACTGGTTGAATTGCCCATTTAGATAATAGAATGCTGATCACAAGAAAAGCTAGAAAGCTGAATATACCAATCAGGATACAGACTCTTAGAATCGAATTTAATGTATTGATTTCATCCGATATATCACTGAGGATGATAAAATGTGCATTCATGCGATCCTGCTTCAGATAGCGCATAGAATATCTGGATATGACATCATATGTTTTATTGGAATTCATGACTTCCGATACAATTTCCTCTAAAGCACTCTGGTTTGTGATTGTATAGGCTCCACTATCCACTTTCTCTATAGTTTTGCCTTCATTTACCTGAATGATGATATAAGGCAGATGATTATCCATGACTGGCCCTTCCATCATTCTTGGCTGGTCCATAGCCATCTGCATAGAACGAAGGCTTTCATTTTCCATATTATTCTTTGTGGAAATATAGAATAAACTAAAGATTGCACATAACATCACAACAACGGTTGCCATATTGATACAGATGAATTTTATCCTTAATTTTTTAATCATCTTCATCGACCTCCAGATGGTATCCTAATTTACGGATGGATTCAATCCGAATATTGGAATGGATGGATTTCAATTTCTTTCTTAAAAAGCCAATATATACCTCTACATGGTTTTCAACCGCTTCACTATCAAATCCCCAGACACGTGCCAATATGGCTTCCTTGGATACATTGTTTGATCCTGCAGATAACAGATAACGCATAATATCAAATTCCTTGGCGGATAAGCGGATAGAATTGACATCACTTGACATCATGGCACTTCCTAAATCCAAAGATGTATTTCCTAATCTCAATACATCAACCTGCACGCCCTGTCTTCGCAATAACGCATTGATGCATGCCATCAGCTCTCTTAGATCAAAGGGCTTTGTCAGATAATAATCAGCGCCTGCATTTAAGCCGGTAATCCGATCTTCAATTTCCGATTTCGCTGTCAACATCAGAATGGATGTTCCTATCTTCTTCTTTCGTACACTTCTTGCCAGCTCATAGCCATTCATCCCTGGCATCATCACATCCAATATCAACAGATCATAGATTCCTGTCTGGGCATAATACTTTCCTGTTATGCCATCATATACCGCATCCACTTCAAAGCCTTTCTTCACTAACATAACCTTTAAAGAGTCTGCTAATAATTTTTCATCTTCTACAATTAATACTTTCATACATTCATATTAATACTACAGACTGAAATAAAACTGAAGAAAAAAATATTTTTTTTCAGTATCATTTCAGTTTTACTTTATACACTAGACATGTGAAAAGAAGGTGATTAATTTTGAGTGAATATCGTCATGAATGGAAACATGAAATCAATTATGCCGATCTATTAACGTTGCGTATGCGACTGAAAGCCATCATGCATATCGATGAACATACCATCAATGGGAAATATGAAATACGAAGCCTGTATTTTGATAGTCCCAATGATAAAGCTCTCTATGACAAGATAGATGGTGTCAATCGAAGAGAGAAGTTCAGGATTCGTTATTATAACCACGATGCTTCCTTTATCGTCTTAGAAAAGAAATCAAAGATCAATGGACTGTGTCAGAAGATAAGTGCTACAATCACAAAAGAGCAGGCGCAAAGCATCATTGATGGAAAGCTTGACTGGATGATGAAAGCCCATCCTCTATGTCAGGAGCTGTATTTTAAGATGCATACCCAGGGACTTAGACCAAAGACAATCGTGGATTATACAAGAGAAGCTTTTGTCTATAAACCGGGAAATGTACGCATCACAATGGATTATGCCATTCGTACAGGTGAAAATCGCATTGATTTTCTAAATCCTGAGACAATCACAATCCCGGCAGGAGACAGTCCTATCATCTTAGAAGTGAAATGGGATGATTTCTTGCCATCCATTATCAAGGATGCCGTTACAATTCCAGGAAGAAGAGCTTCGGCATTTTCAAAATATGAACAATGTCGCATATATCGATAGAAAAGGAGATTATTTATTATGACATTTACAGACATTTTTAAATCAAGCTTTTTAGAAAACATCGCAGCCGTTAGCCTGATAGATATGGTGATTACCATTGTGCTAGCTTTCATTATTGGTTTGTTTATCTTCTTTGTCTATAAGAAGACATACCAGGGAGTTATGTATTCCTCTTCCTTTGGGGTTACCTTAATTGCCTTGACAATGATCACATCACAAGTTATTTTAGCCGTTACTTCTAACGTTGTGCTTTCATTAGGTATGGTTGGTGCATTATCGATTGTCCGTTTTAGAACCGCTATCAAAGAACCATTGGATATTGCCTTTCTATTCTGGTCTATTGCCGCTGGTATTATCCTTGCCGCTGGTATGATTCCACTTGCCCTTTTCGGTTCTATCATCATTGGTGTCATTCTATTGATCTTTGTCAATAAGAAGACATATAAGAATCCCTATATTCTTGTTCTTTCCTGCAATGGATATGAATCTGAAAAGAGCGCTATGAGCTTTATTCAGACAAATGTTGAAAAATGCGTTATCAAAAGCAAATCCGTACAAAAAGGTTTAAATGAAATCAATATGGAAATCCGTTTAAAGAGTGAAAATACCGATTTCATTAACCAGTTATCTACCATTCAAGGTGTAAACAGCGCTGTATTAGTAAGCTACAATGGCGAATACATGGGGTAATCTATGTCAACAAGCAGATATTTTGATAAGATCTGTATTGCCTTGATTCTCTTTGGTTTGGTAATAACCGCTGGTTTCATGTCCCTATCCACAATCGATGGTTTCGCTTCAAAACGGACAATGGGTTATGAAAACCGCTTGTTTGATACATCGAAAGTCCACTCCATCTCCATAATAATGGATGATTGGGATTCCTTTATTGAAACATGTGAAAATGAAGAATATACTTCCTGCACATTAGTCATTGATGGAGAGAAATATGCCAATGTTGGCATCCGTGCCAAAGGAAACACATCGCTATCCAATGTCAAATCAATGGGAAGTTCTCGTTATAGCTTTAAGCTGGAATTTGACCAGTATGATGATACATTGAGTTATTATGGACTGGATAAGCTATGCCTAAACAATTTAATTCAGGATAATACCATGATGAAGGATTATCTCGTCTATCAGATGATGAATGAATTTGGGGTGGATTCGCCTTTATGCAGCTATGCCTATATTACTGTCAACAATGAAGACTGGGGACTTTACTTAGCAGTCGAAGGCATTGAAGATTCATTCCTATCAAGAAACTATGATTCAACAAGTGGAAATCTATACAAGCCTGATAGCTCTGATTTTGGTGGTGGAAGAGGAAATGGAAAAGAGTTCAACATGGAAGACTTTGAAGCCAGACAGAATGAACAATCAACCGATACAACAACACAGGCAACCCAAAATCAGCCTCAACAAGGCAATATGCCACAGGGCGATATGCAGATACCAGATGATTTCCAGCCTGGACAGATGCCACAGGGCGATATGCAGATGCCGGATGATTTCCAGCCTGGACAGATGCCACAGAATGATATGCAGATTCCTGATGATTTCCAGCCAGAACAGATGCCTCAGGGTGATCAGCCAGGCCAGGGTGGTAAAGGTGGTGGCATGGGAAGTGATGATGTAAAACTGAAATATATCGATGATAACTATGATAGCTATACCAATATCTTCAACAATGCCAAGACTAAGATTACCAATACAGATAAGGATCGTTTAATCGCCTCCTTAAAGAATCTAAGTGAATATAAAGATCTCGAAAATACGATTAATATGGAAGAAGTCCTTCGTTACTTTGTCATCCACAACTTTGTATGCAACGAAGACAGCTATACAGGTACCATGGTTCACAACTATTATCTCTATGAAGAAGATGGTAAACTCAGCATGATTCCATGGGATTACAACCTTGCCTTCGGTACTTTCCAGGGAAATGATGCCTCTGGTATTATTAATTCTTCCATTGATAGTCCTGTCAATGGAGATGTCAATGATCGTCCTATGGTAGGATGGATCTTCTCTAATGAAAAATATATAGAGATGTATCATACATTATTTAATGAATTTATCAATTCCAACAAATTAGAATCCATGATTGAAGAAACCTACAATCTGATTCGTCCTTATGTGGAAAAAGATCCAACAAAATTCTGTACATTAGAAGAATTTGATACAGCTAAGGATGCCATTTCAACCTTTGCCACACTTCGCTTACAGGCTGTGAAACAACAGTTGAATGGCAATACCGATAAGGTGGATACAGGCACTTTAAATCTATCCGATATGGGTACAATGAATAATGGACAAGGTGGCCAACAGATGCCAATGGATAATGGTGAAATGCCAAACAATCCATTTGAAAATGGTGAAATGCCTACACAGGACTTTAATGGATTTGAAAAACCGGATAGAAAAGATTTTAATAATCAGGAAAATTTTACACCTCCTAACATGAATCCTCCTGATTAATGACTCCATCATGGAGTCATTTTTTTGTATAATATAGAAAAAGGAGAAATTATATGGAATGGAAAAAAGGAATGGGTCCATTGGACTTTTCAAGTGTAGATGATATTTTATTAGAAGATGCATCTGGGGATATCCGACCACAAAGTGAAGCGTATTTTAAGGCAACGAAAATTGCCGATGGTGTATGGCAAGTCTTAAGCGATGGAGATCATAGCTATGTTGTCGAAGGGGATGATGAACTGATTGTCATTGATGCCGGTATGGGAGCTGGTAATCTTAGAGAATTTTGTCAATCACTCTGTCCTGAAAAGCCTCTATATAGAATGCTGCTGACACATTGCCATGGTGACCATACCTTAAACTGTTACCAATTTGACTGTGTCTATATGCATAAGGATTCCTATGAAGGAAGAGAATGCACAATGGTACCTGGGGTTAAATCCCCTATCGATTATCCCGTAGTCTTTATTAAAGATGGCGATATCATCAATCTAAAAGGAAGACCTTTAGAAGTCATCAACTGTGAAGAACATCTAAAAGGCGGCCTTCAATTCTTAGATCGGAAATCCAGAATTCTTTTCTGTGGGGATGAATTGAATGGAAACTTCTTTGATTCGACAATTTCTGTAGAACACTCTTATCGCAATCTTTTACGATGGAATGCTTTAAGACCTTATTATGATATCCTTGCAGCTGGAAATGATCTCCATGATGCATCTTATGTTGAAAAGTATGTAAAAGCGGCTGAATATATCTTAAGTGGACATGAAAATGAAGGTGTTGCCATTTATAAACCTCATACAACCGATCGTGTTGCCTCTATTGCCAAACTGGATGGAAAGCGTGTCTTTGCCCGCCGTGCTCCAAAATTTGTTGGCGTTGGATTTGAAGAAAAAGTCATAGAAGCCGGATTTGAAGAAAGCCTTAAGCTAAATGATGGAAACTTTTCTTTCTGTTTCTTAAGAAAACTTGGTCCAGATGGCATCTTTGATCGTGAACTGATACTGGATGGTGCGCATTTCTGTTACTTTTTAAATAAAATCTGGGACAAATAAAAAGAGAATTCAATTCTCTTTTTATTATGCATACACGGATTACTTAACGCTTACCTTTAAAGTACGTTATTTACTATTTGATACTATTTTTTCTCGTATCTTTGATAGTTCATTTTCGTTTTTTATATTTTTTAAATTTCTATATAACTCTTCAATTTCTTTTGAATCGGAAAAAGTTAGTTCATCCTCACCTAACTTAATTGTTACTTTTTTAGCCTGTATCTTTGCAAGGCTTATTTGTCCTATTACTTCTATTAGTTTAGAAAGAGCAGTTGAACCTAATATAACAGTAAGCCAAGGCAAAAAATCAAAACCCAGATCCTCAACAACGGTCTTTTCAATGTCCTCTTGTTGATTTATTATACTTTTTAAAATATTCTTATCTTCCTGACATAATCCATCAAACTCTAATCTTATTTCCATATTGACTCCTATCCTAGATATTCATACCTGATTTCTTTAAGTCATTATATATAGTATTCTGTATTTTTTCTACATCTAACTATAAAGAATTTTCCTAGTCGCCTTGATAGATGGCGCATAAGAAAAGGGCCGAAATATGGGCCCTGAACTGTATGATTAATATCCTGTTTTATTATGATAATTTGTCATAGAATGCCATTGTTTCAATAACACTTGTATCTTCGATAGGGTTATCATCTAAACGAAGGGATTCAAGAAGCTCTAAATCCTTTAATGGAGTCAAATCTGTAATATAGTTTGATTTCAATGTCAATTCACGTAAGAATTTAAGGCTTGATACTGGTTTCAAATCCACAACTGCATTGTGATCTAGATATAGATATGAAATAAACTGTAATTTTTCAAGTGGTCTTAAATCTTCGATATAGTTATTGTATAGGTTGGCGATACATAGATTTTCTAAATTGCGTAATGGTTCAATAGAACGAACGCTATTGTTCTTGATATTCAGGATTGTTAACTGCTTCATATCTTTTAGACATGATACATCCTGAATTCCATTATCACCTACATCAATCTGTACCATTTTCTTAGCACTCTTCAATACTGAAATATCGGAAATACGGTTATTTGAAATATCAATCTGTACTAGATTCTTAGCTCCCTGTAAGAATTTAACATCCAATAACTGACAATATTCAGCCTTGAACACTTCTAAGTTATCCTTTGCGGTAAAGCTGGACATATGTGTCAATTCATTTTTAGATACATCCAAACGGCGAAGATTCTTCAAGTGGTTTAACTGTCTCATATCACTGAATCCTGTCTGAACCATAAAGATATCTTCTAGCCATGGTAAATCCTTAAAGAATTTGAAATCCTTTAAACTGTTAAATGAAATATCCAATGATCGTAAGCTTGTAAATTCCTTAAGAATTGAATAATCCGTTACATATGGACAGTTCTGGATATTTAATTTCTTTAAATCCTTCATCGCAATTAAAGGTGATAAATCACTCATTAGATTTGTTGATAAATCTAATTCTTCCAAAGTTGAGATATATGTTAAATCTTCAATATTGAAAAGACGCATATTTGCCATATGTAATCTTTTTAGATTCTTTAATCTTCCAAGAATCGCAAAAGAGAATGGTCCGTTTTCTGTATTGATATATAATTCTTCTAATTTACGGCATTTCTCTAAGTGAATTAACGAATCGACTTTTGTTTTATATAGATTCAAATATTCAAGTTCAATCATGGCAGCAGTACTTGAAATATCCATAGTATATAGATTGTTACGAGATATGTTCAATTTTTTTAGCTGTCTGTAGCCATGCAGAGCCTGCAAATCACGAAGTTGGTTACTTGAAACATCGATTACTTCTAGATTTCTTAAATTGCTGATTGGATCTAATGTCTGAATATTATTATTGGATAGATTCAATTTTTCTAGATTTTCGGCATACTGTAACCCTTCAATATTACTGATTTCCTTATTCTCTGCTTCAAGGAATGTCAGATTCAATAAATCTTCTCTTACAAGATCTTCTTCTTTCTTTTTCAATGCGCGAGCTACGCATTGGCGCAAGTTAACGTCAGGGATAAACATAGATATACTCCTCCTACTTATTTCCATTATACAACACAGAACAAGGATTGTGTTATAAAAAATATTAAGAAATATACTTTTTGAAAACGCTTTACATTTGGTACTTCGGTCACTTTCTTTGATATTTTCACTATATGTAAACATGAAAATTAATGGAATTCCTTCAATAATAAGTATTAGAAACTTCTATACATATGATTGGGCTTTATTATAGACAAAATCGGCCTACCCGTGTTATATTGTGGGCGTAGGGATATCTTTTTCTCATAATATGAAAATTTCTAATCAAAGTCAGTATCATCAATTTTCAGTTTAAGTACATTGCTAAATATCGGTATTCCCATAGGAGGTAGCTCATGAACACGGGTAAAGTAAAGTGGTTCAACGCTGAAAAAGGCTACGGTTTTATTACTGCTGAAGACGGAAAAGATGTTTTTGTTCACTATTCTTCAATCAAAGCTGACGGGTATCGTACATTGGAAGAAAGCCAGACAGTAACATATGAACTAGTTGAAAGCGAACGCGGTAAACAAGCCAGAGATGTTACAGTGGTAAAATAAAGTCGTAAAGAAAGAAGAGCAAAAAT
>JABUSD010000219.1 GCA_021442845.1 Holdemanella sp. | reverse complement strand
CTTCCTTCACTTGCTTTTTCATAGAAGACAGAAGCAACATTTCCTCCATGGGCTGCAATAACAGAGGATACCCCTTGTAGCTGTCCTGGTCGATCTTCTAACTGGATTGCCAATAGTTCTGAACGTCCTGCTTTCAATAGACCACGCTCAATGACTTTGGAAAGGATGGTAACATCAATGTTTCCTCCTGATAGGATACATACAACATTCTTGCCGTCAATCGGTAATTTATCATACATGACAGCGGCTACCGATACAGCGCCTGCTCCTTCTGTAATCAATTTATGCTGTTCCATTAAAGCTAAAATCGCACTGGCAACTTCGTCATCTGTTACCGTTACAATTTCATCTACATAGTTCTTGCACAATTCAAATGTATATGGGCCTGGTTCTTTTACTTTAATTCCATCGGCAATGGTTACTACCTTATCCAGACATACAATCTTATCCTCTTTAAGTGAAGTATACATGCTTGGTGCTCCATCTGATTGAACACCATAGATTTTAATCGATGGTTTCAAATTCTTTAGTGCAAAGGCAATCCCTGCAATTAATCCTCCACCACCAACTGGTACAACGACCGCATCAACTTCTGGTAACTGATTGAATACTTCAAGTCCAATCGTTCCTTGTCCAGCAATGACATATTCATCATCAAATGGATGGATGAATGTATATCCTTTTTCATCTCTTAATTCTATTGCCTTCTGATAAGCATCATCATAAACGCCTGGTACTAGGCATACTTCTGCACCATATCCTTTTGTTGCCTCAACTTTTGAAATAGGTGCTCCATCTGGCAAACAGATTACTGATTTGATGTTGTTTGCTGTTGCAGCTAAGGCAACACCCTGAGCATGATTTCCAGCTGAACATGCGACAACACCATGTGCTTTTTCTTCCTCAGATAATTGTGAAATCTTATAGTATGCACCGCGAAGTTTAAAACTTCCTGTATTCTGCAGGTTTTCTGCCTTTAGATATACATTCGCCTTCCCACTTAATTTTGGAGCATATAATAAATCCGTATTTCTTGCTACATCCTTTAGAACATAGCTTGCGTTATAAATCTTATCCAATGTCAGCATGTTACTCATCCCCACCTATATTCGCACTTAACTGTTCTACCAATTGTCTAGCCGCTCTAGCGGAACGTCCTGCCTTACGAAGAGCAAACTGTTCTGCCTTTAAAGCTAGTTCTTTTTCACTCATATCCAGATTATACTGCTTTGCCAAACCGTATACTATATCCAGATATAAGTCTTTTTTTGGCTTTTCAAAATAAACCTTAATTCCAAATCGTTCTGATAAAGAAATTGTCTCCTGCATTGAATCCTGACGATGTATTTCATCCCCTTCTCTTGAAGAGAATGTTTCTCGTACAATATGTCTACGATTGCTTGTTGCATAGATGACAGTATTCTTAGAACGAACGGAAACACTTCCTTCCAATACAGCTTTTAATGCACTGAAATTATCATCGTTATCCTGGAATGATAAATCATCAACGAATAAAATGAATTTCAATGGATTTCCTGATAGTAAATCCAGAAGTTTTGGAAGTAAATGCAATTCTTCTTTTCCTAATTCAATTAAGCGTAATCCTTCTTTTGCATACTCATTGGCAATTGCCTTTACGGTAGCACTTTTTCCTGTACCTGCATCTCCATACAATAGGACGTTGCTGGCAAGATGTCCGCTTAATAATATCTTTGTATTATGAATGATTTCATTTCTTGGTCGTTCATATCCAATCAGATCTTTAAATAGGACTGGATCTGGATATTTTACCGGTTTTAATACAAAACCTTTTTCATTTCTATCATCCATACTGAATCGGAACATATTGAATTTGGCAAAATCGCCAAATCCATATTTTCCGATATTATCTAATCGATCAAAGTATTCCTTTTTAAAATCAATCTGTTTTATATCATATCCAGCTATGTAATTTCTGAACCCAAAATCATCGGATGATACAAGTGCCATTTCCGATAGAATATCCAATTCATATTCAGCTCCCTTTTGAATCAGTTCAGGAAGTGTATGAAGTTCAGATGCATATTCTACACAGCAGTTTTCCAAAGAAAGAACCGCTGATAATAAATATTCAGACCAGTTGGTTGTTTTGGTTTTATATAAAGCACCAACAAAATCAGCATAATCTGATAACTGTAATGTTGAAATAGCTTCATAAAACCTGGAAACAACTGGATCTTTTTCTAAATCCTTAAATACTACCATTAGGTCTTTCTTTTGTGATAGATTTGCTGTTTTTACTACCATTTGTTGATGATAGCTCCTTTATCTGCACTTGATACCATCTTGGAATAGCGTTTTAAATAACCTGTAATATCTGTCTTCACCTTAATTGGCATTTCTTTTTTACGCTGTTCGATTTCTTCATCCGATACATTCAATGTGATTGAATATTCAGGAATATTGATAGAGATCATATCGCCATCCTTTACATAAGCAATCAATCCACCAGATACAGCTTCTGGTGAAATATGTCCAATAGAAGCTCCACGAGTTGCTCCTGAGAAACGACCATCGGTAATCAAGGCTACTTCCTTATCCAATCCCATACCAGCAATAGCTGATGTTGGCGATAGCATTTCACGCATACCTGGTCCACCGGCTGGCCCTTCATAACGGATGACAACAACATCACCAGCTTTTACTTTTCCACCGAAGATTCCGGCAATTGTTTCTTCTTCAGAGTCGAATACAACAGCTGGCCCTGTGTGTACTAACATTTCTGGTGCGACTGCACTACGTTTTACAACACATCCATCTGGTGCTAAATTACCACGTAATACCGCAATTCCTCCGGTTTTTGAATATGGATTATCAATTGGACGGATGACTTCTGGGTTTGTATTGACATGTCCTACTAGATTTTCCTTTAATGTCTTTCCTGTAACCGTCATAACATCCGTATGAATCAATCCAAGTTCATCCAATTCATTTAATACAGCATATACACCACCGGCTGCATCTAACTGTTCCATGTAAGTTGGTCCTGCTGGTGCCAAATGGCATAGATTTGGTGTCTTTTCAGAAATCTTATTTGCCATATCTAAATTGATTTCAATTCCACATTCATTGGCAATTGCAGGTAAATGAAGCATAGAGTTTGTTGAACAACCCAATGCCATATCCGCAGTTAATGCATTCTGGAATGCTTTTTCTGTCATGATATCCAATGGACGGATGTTCTTTCGATATAGTTCCATAACCTGCATACCTGCATGCTTGGCTAATTCAATACGTTTTGAATAAACAGCAGGAATAGTACCATTACCTGCAAGTCCCATACCTAGAACTTCTGTTAAACAGTTATGAGAGTTTGCGGTATACATACCTGAACATGATCCACATGTAGGACATACATTCAATTCAAATTCACGTAATTTATCTTCACCGATCTTACCAGCTTCATAAGCACCTACGGCTTCAAACATGCTTGATAAAGATGTTCTATGTCCATCAATATGACCTGCAAGCATTGGTCCACCTGACACAAAGATAGTTGGAATATTTAAGCGGGCAGCTGCCATCAACAATCCTGGAACGTTCTTATCACAGTTTGGAACCATTACAAGAGCATCAAATGCATGCGCAAGTGCCATAGCTTCAGTACTATCGGCAATCAGATCACGTGTTACTAAAGAATATTTCATTCCTTTATGTCCCATCGCAATACCATCGCATACCGCAATAGCTGGGAATTCAATTGGTGTTCCTCCTGCCATCGCAACTCCTTTTTTAACGGCATCGACAATCTTATCCAGGTTCATATGTCCTGGAACAATTTCATTATATGAGCTTACAATACCAACCAATGGCTGATTGATTTCTTCTTCTGTTAATCCTAATGCGTGTAACAAAGAACGCTGTGGTGCCTTGCCAGGCCCACATTTCATAACTTCACTTGCCATAATCTTCTCCTTTTTTATAATGCATCAAAGACAACCCCCCGAAAGGGATTGTCTTTTTGTGTTTTTCATTGTGTTTTAAATAATTAGTTATTGATTAATTTGTCTTCATCAGACCAGCTATAAAGTTTACGTACTTCAGCTCCAACCTTTTCACATTCATGTTCAGCAGCTAATTTACGCATAGCTTTGAAGTGAACCTGGTTACCAGCTGTTGACATATCCAATAAGAAGTCTTTTGCGAATGATCCATCCTGGATGTTCTTTAAGATCTGCTTCATAGCTTTCTTAGTATCTTCTGTGATGATCTTTGGTCCAGTAATGTAGTCACCATATTCAGCTGTGTTAGAAATTGAATAACGCATTCCAGCAAATCCTGACTGGTAGATTAAGTCTACGATTAACTTCATTTCGTGGATACATTCAAAGTAAGCATTTACTGGGTCATATCCAGCTTCTACTAATGTTTCAAATCCTGTCTGCATCAATGCACATACACCACCACATAATACAGCCTGTTCACCGAATAAGTCAGTTTCAGTTTCTGTACGGAATGTAGTTTCAAGTACACCAGCACGGCTTCCACCGATACCTGCAGCATACGCTAATCCTAAATCCCAAGCATCTCCTGTTGCATCCTGTTCAACAGCGATTAGACAAGGAACCCCTTTTTCTGCCTGGTATTCAGAACGTACTGTGTGTCCTGGTCCTTTAGGAGCAATCATGATGATGTTTACATTCTTTGGTGGAACGATACATCCGAAGTGAATATTAAATCCATGTGCGAATGCGATTGTCTTTCCTTCTGTTAAATTAGGAGCGATATCCTTTTCATAAACAGCTTTCTGTTTTTCATCTGGAATTAAGATCATGATGATGTCAGATGCCTTTGTAGCTTCTGCAACTGTCATAACTTCCAATCCCTGGCTCTTTGCCTTCGCAGCGGATTTACTTCCTTCATATAAACCTACTACTACATCTACACCTGAATCCTTTAAGTTTAATGCGTGTGCATGTCCCTGTGATCCATAACCGATGATTGCGACTTTTTTACCATTTAATTTCTGAATATCGCAATCCTGCTGATAATAAATTTTACCCATTTTTCTTTTCCTCTTTTCTTTTTTAATAATTTAACTAATTCTCGTCTGTTTCAAGTTCACTATTTAAATAGTGACATCCACGTTGAAGCGATACGACTCCTGTACGGCACATTTCAAGAATGCCATAAGGTCTAACTACAGTGATAAACGCATCAATCTTTGCGGTATCCCCTGTAATTTCAACACAAAGCGTATTTGGTGAAAAATCAATAATCTTCCCTCTAAAGATATCCACTGCACTTAAGATTTCACCACGTGAATCTAATTTGTTGCGAATCTTGATTAAAGCCAGTTCTCTTTTTACCGATTCATAATCCGGCATAATCTTAACTTCTACAACATCTTCCATCTTCTTAAGCTGTTTGATAATCTGATGACGAATGCGATCATCACCAGGTGCAGTAATTGTCATACGAGAGTACTTGTGATCTTCTGTTTCACCAACCGTTAAACTATCAATGTTGAATCCTCTACGAGTAAACATACCTGATACTCGAGTTAAAACACCTGCCTGATTGTTAACAAGAACGGCAATGACAAACTTTTCCATTATTTTACCTCCTTGTGAACAATAATATCTTCAAATGAACCTCCTGGAGGTAACATTGGTAGAACAAATTCATCTTTATCAATATGACAATCAATTAAAACTGGTCCTTCTACTTTGAATGCTTCATCAAGTACAGGCGCTAATTCATCAACTGTCTGAATACGGAATCCTTTTAATCCAAAGGCTTCAGCTAATTTCACAAAATCTGTCTTTCTTTCCAATACTGTCTGTGAGTAATGCTCATTAAAGAATAGTGTCTGCCATTGGCGAACCATTCCAAGAACACCATTGTTCATAATAATAATCACTACAGGTGCATTGTTTGAAACTGCAGTTGCCAGTTCGTTTAAGTTCATACCAAAACTTCCATCACCTGTAAATAAAACTGTCTTTTCCTTTGTTGCGACAGCCGCTCCAATGGCAGCACCAAGTCCGAATCCCATTGTACCTAAACCACCACTTGTGATGAATGTTCTAGGCTTTGCGAATTCACAGTATTGTGCAGCCCACATCTGGTGCTGACCAACATCCGTAGCAATTGGTGTATTGACTGTCACATGCTTCTGTACTTCTTTAATCAATGTATAAGGGTTTAATCCTTTCACATCGAAATTCTTTTCAAGCTGTGCTTTTTCTTCAGCCTTCAATTCTTCAATACGAGCCATCCATTCTGGATTTTTCTTATCATCAACATATAGAAGAAGTTCCTGTAATACTTCTTTAATATCTCCACCAATTCCTAACGTGGATTTAATGTTCTTATCAATTTCAGCTCTGTCGATATCCACGTGGATAATCTGTGCTTCTTTTGCATATTTGGCAACATTTCCTGTTGCTCTATCTGAGAAACGAGCACCAATCGCAAGAATCAGGTCACATTCCTTCTGTCCGATTGAAGAAGCAAACTGACCATGCATTCCTTCCATTCCAAGGAAACGAGGCTCACTTGTAGGAATTGCCGATAATCCCATCAATGTACTACCGATAGGCGCATCAATCTTATTGGCAAGAGCTATAATTTCTTCTGATGCTCCTGAAATAATCGATCCACCACCAATATAAATATATGGTCTTTCTGAATCTGCAATCATTGCGGCTGCCTTAATCAGCTTATTCTGTTTAGGCTTTCTTTCTTCGCGTTTCTTGACAACTTCCTGTGGTTCATAATCATAGACAGCTACCTGGATATCTTTAGGAATGTCTACCAATACAGGTCCTGGTCTTCCTGATTTCGCAATTTCAAATGCTTTACGAATTGTATCCGCTAAATCACTGATATTCTTTACGATAAAATTGTGTTTTGTGATAGGAATAGTCACACCAGTAATATCCACTTCCTGGAAACTATCTCTACCAATTAAACTATTTGGAACGTTTCCTGTAATAGCTACAAGTGGAACTGAATCCAAATAAGCTGTTGCGATTCCTGTTACCAGGTTTGTAGCCCCTGGCCCGCTTGTTGCGATAACTACACCTACTTTTCCAGTTGATCTTGCATATCCATCTGCAGCATGCGCAGCTCCCTGCTCATGAGCAGTCAGAATGTGATGAATACGATCTGATCTTTCATAAAGAGCATCGTACACATTCAAGATCTGTCCACCTGGATATCCAAATGCAACTTCACAACCTTGTTCGATTAATGTTTCGACAACAATTTCTGCACCATGTAATAACATAATCATCATCCTTTTCTAAGCATTTTAAACGTGTGTAAAATTATTATATAACATATTTATAATATTAAAACATAAAAAACAATTTTGATGAAACTTTTTTGCTCTTTTTTCATATTTTTTTCATTCTTTTTCATTGATATTTATGGAATCATATGGAACATCTCGTTTTTGTTAAGAAATCATATATAATAAGAAAGAAAAGAATGATTACAAAGCATTCAATTTATTAAATATATATATAGGAGAAAACGCATGAAAATAGAAAGAATATATCCAAAAGTCTTCATCACAAAAAAAGGAAAACAATCCATTCAAAAAGGCCATCCCTGGGTTTATGAAGGTGAAATCATCGATGTCCAGAATGAACCTGTAAATGGAGAGATTGTTGATGTTTTTGCCAATAATACTTATATGGGATCTGGGTTCTATAATGCCAATTCCAAAATCACAGTACGCTTACTATCAAGAAATGCAAACGATACATTCAATGAAGCCTTCTGGAAACGTAGAGTGCAATATGCTCTACAATATCGTAAGACAGTCATGCCAGATGATGATTTCAAATGCTGTCGATTGATTCATGGCGAAGCAGATCAGATGCCAGGATTGACAGTGGATCGATACAATCAATATCTATCGGTACAGATTCTTTCCCTAGGAATGGAAAATATAAAAGATATTATATTGAATGCATTTTATGAAGAATTGACATCCATGCATGAAACCATTGAAGGAATCTATTTAAGAAATGATGTGCAGATCCGTAAATTAGAAGGAATGGAAATGGAAAAAGGATGGTACCCATTAAAAGGACTACCATTACCTGAAAGTCCCATCACAGAAATTGTTGAAAATGGAATATCTTACCTTGTTGATATTGAAAATGGACAGAAAACTGGATTTTTCCTAGATCAGAAATACAATCGATTGGCTATTCAAAGAATCGCTAAAGATAAAAGTGTATTGGATTGTTTTACCCATACAGGAAGCTTTGGATTGAATGCAGCCAAAGGACTGGCAAAACATGTACATTCTGTTGATATTTCTAAAATAGCCATTGATATGGCAATCGATAATGCGAAGCGAAACAATCTTACAAATATTGATTTTGAAGTGGTGGATGTCTTTGAATTATTGACCAATCTAGCTAATCAGAAATGCAAAGATTATGATTTTATCATTCTAGATCCACCAGCATTCACAAAATCCAGAAATACTATCAAAGATGCGATTCGTGGATATAAGGAAATCAATTTAAAGGCAATGAAGCTTCTTCCAAGGGGTGGTTATCTTGCGACCTGTTCATGTTCCCACTTTATGAAAGAAGAACTATTCAAAGATATGTTAGAGGATGCCGCAAAAGATGCAGGTGTACAGCTTCGCCAGATAGAAGCCCGTCAGCAATCCCCTGATCACCCTATTCTCTGGAACGTTCCAGAAACAAATTATTTAAAGTTTTATATTTTCCAGGTGATTTAATTAATATTTATATAATTAGACAAGAAGGTTCATCCATTCTTTTATTGGGTTTGATGAACCTTTTACATCCTATCTTTATTAAATGATTTTCGGCATTCTATATTTTTGCCGTTTTTCATTTAAAATATACCTTTTATTAAGTCCATGTTTTCTATATTATTTCAAAAAGAATATGTCAAAATAAAGATTTTTATACTCCTATAAGTAGAGATATTTACAATTTTCATATTATCTAAACGCTTACAAAAATTTAACAAAAAAGCACGTGCATTGTGCTTTTATTTCATATATACTAATTTGGTAAAAAATGGAGGAAACAACATGAGTGGTTTTTTTGGAGTAGCTTCGAAAGATAGCTGCGTACTTGATTTATTCTTTGGTGTTGACTATCACTCTCACTTGGGAACAAGACGTGCAGGTATGTGTGTGCATGGGGAGAACGGTTTTAAAAGAGCCATCCACAATATTGAAAACACACCATTCCGTACGAAGTTTGATAATGATTTATCTAAATTTAAAGGGAATATAGGAATTGGATGTATCTCAGATTACGAGGCACAGCCATTATTGATTCAATCTCATTTAGGAAGTTTTGCGATTACTACAGTTGGTCGTATCAATAATCTGGAAGCGTTACGTGAAGAATGCTTTGCGAAAGGTATGATCCATTTTTATGAAATGAGTACAGGTGAAATCAACCCTACAGAACTGATTGCCGCTTTAATCAACCAGAAAGGCAGCATTGTAGAAGGGCTTCGCTATGTACAGGATGTTGTAGATGGAAGTATGAGTGTTCTTGTGCTTACCGCAACAGGAATCTTTGCTGCTCGAGATAAATTAGGAAGAACTCCCGTTGTGATTGGTGAAAAGAGAGGAGCGTTCTGTGCTACATTTGAAACAAGTGCATTTATGAACCTTGGCTATACACATTATCGTGATTTAGGTCCAGGCGAAATCGTCTTCATTACTCCAAATCGTGTTGAAGTGATGCAAAAGCCAGGTGATACAATGAGAATCTGCTCCTTCCTTTGGGTATATTATGGATATCCAACAAGTTCTTATGAAGGAATCAACGTTGAAGTGATGCGAAATCGATGTGGTAAGCTTTTAGCACAGCGCGACGACATTCAGACAATCGATAGCGTTGCTGGTGTCCCTGATTCAGGTACGGCTCATGCCGTCGGATATTCCAATGAAAAAGGCGTTCCATTCTCAAGACCATTCATTAAATATACACCAACATGGCCTCGTTCTTTTATGCCAACCGACCAGTCGCATAGAAATATGATTGCCAAGATGAAATTAATCCCTGTACAGGAATTGATTAAGGATAAGCGCTTATTGTTGATTGATGATTCCATTGTACGTGGTACACAGCTTGGTGAAACAACCGAATTCCTATATGATTCTGGTGCAAAAGAAGTTCACGTACGTCCAGCATGTCCACCAATTATGTTTGGATGTAAATATTTAAATTTCTCAAGATCAAGTTCTGAAATGGAATTAATTGCCCGAAGAGTTGTACGCAAGTTGGAAGGCGATGACGTATCTGCAGAAACATTAAAGGAATATGCCAACCCTGATAGCAAAAAATATGAAACAATGTGTGAAGAAATCCGAAAACGTTCTAACTTTACATCCCTTCGCTACCATCGATTGGATGATTTAGTAGAATCCATTGGCCTTCCTAAAGATAAATTATGCACATATTGCTGGAGTGGAGAAGAATAGGATAATCCTATTCTTTTTTTATCCCCCTAGTGGGCTTACAGAAGTTTTTCTGTTCGTTTACAATAATAAAAAGGAGTTGGTTATATGCATATGGCAGATGCCTTAGTAAGTCCAGCTGTAGGTGGTACTATGATAGCCTTATCCTCAGCTGTGGCAGCTTATTCTATTCATAAAGTCAAAGAAGAAAACGATCCTAAGAAAATACCAGTTATGGGTGTTATGGGCGCCTTTGTCTTTGCATCGCAAATGATTAACTTTACCATTCCTGGAACTGGTTCAAGCGGACACCTTTGTGGAGGCATGCTCCTTACTGCCCTTTTAGGTCCTTATGCTGGCTTTTTAACCATGATTGGTGTTCTATTCATCCAATGCCTTTTATTTGCTGATGGTGGAATTCTAGCTTTAGGATGTAACATATGGAACATGGCCTTCTATGGCTGTTTTATCGGATGCATTATCTGGAAGTTTTTCATGAAAGATGGTATGAACAAGAAAAAAATTATTTTTGCTTCTATCATCGGTTGTGTCTTAACATTACAGTTAGGTGCTTTTAGTGTAACAATAGAAACGCTCTTATCCCATATTACAGCTTTACCTTTTAAGACATTTACATTGTTTATGCAACCAATCCATCTGCTTATCGGTTCTATGGAAGGATTGATTACCTCAGCTATCCTAATATTCATTTATGAAGTAAGACCTGAACTTCTCTATCTGTACAATCAGGATAATACAAACAGGTTTTCCTTTAAGAAAACTCTAGTTGTCCTTATGGTAATCACATGTTTCATCGGTGGTGGTCTATCCTTATTCGCATCCTCTAACCCTGATGGATTAGAATGGTCTATAGAAAAGGTTACCGGATCAACAGAGGTTGAATCTAACAGTTCTCTTCATAAAACCGCAGAAGATATTCAGAAATCAACGGCTATTCTTCCCGATTATACGGTTCCAGGCTTAAACGATTCGCTAGGAACATCTTTCTCTGGCATTATAGGTGGTATTGTTGTAATATCAATTTGCACTCTGCTTGCACTAGTAATAAAAAAGATTGGAAAAAAAATACAAAATGACACGAATTAACGATGCAATTTATGAAATAATCTCATTAGATACATTGGCAAATCGAAATAAGTGGGTGAATAGAATTCATCCACTTATTAAGTTGCTTGTTACGCTATTCTATATCATTATTACCGTATCCTTTAATCGATATGATATCATCGGTTTGCTTGCGATGATAATCTATCCCATCTTATTATTTGGCATTGCTGATTTATCTTTAAAAGATTGTTTAAAAAGAATCTTTCTTGTTCTTCCTATTCTTATTTTTATGGGGATACTCAACCCATTCTTTGATAGGACTCCTGTTCTCTATCTAGGAATTCAGACAACAACCGGAATTCTTTCTATGATTACCTTAATCATGAAGGGAAGCTTCTGTATACTTGCTTCTTATATTTTAGTCGCAACAACAAAAATAGATGATATCTGTTATTCCTTGTCTATCCTGCATATACCTGACATTATTATTACAGAATTCATATTGATCTATCGATATCTCTCTGTTTTACTCATTGAAGTTAATCGCATTACACAGGCCTACTCACTAAGGGCACCAAATCAGAAAGGCATTCATTTTAAAGTATGGGGATCTTTAACCGGACAACTACTACTTCGTTCTATGGATAAAGCCAATCTGGTCTATGAATCTATGACATTGCGAGGATATAATACAAACTACATCTATTTAAAAAGAAAGATAAAAGGAATCGACTGGTTTTACGGAATCATCTGGGTTTTACTCTTTATTCTATTTAGGAGATATCCTATTCTACTTATTGCTGGAGGTATTCTATGAGTCACATACATATTGATTTTGAAAATATATCATTTGCCTATGAAAAGAATATACCTATCCTTAACAACATTTCTTTTCATGCTTCAGAAAATGAATCCATTGGTCTTATCGGTGCCAATGGGGCTGGAAAGTCAACTTTATTGAAATTGATTGTCGGTTTATATCTAAACTTTGAAGGGCATATCCGTGTAGAAGAGATTCCTGTTGAAAAAGGAACGCTTCCAAAAATACGTGAGAAGATTGGATATGTATTCCAGGATAGCGATAGCCAGTTGTTCATGTCAACGGTTTATGAAGATATTGCCTTTGCGCCAAGAAATTATGGATTATCCAACGAAGAAGTAAATAAGCGGGTTATGCATGCATTAGAGATGACTTGTATTTCGCATCTGAAAGATAAGCCAATTTATAAGCTATCTGGAGGAGAAAAGAAACTTGTCTCCATTTCAACCATCTTGTCAATGTATCCAGATATCATCCTAATGGATGAACCTAGTATTGCCTTAGATCCTAAAAATCGAAGAAATCTGATTCATCTATTAAATTCTTTTAATCATTTAAAGATTATCGCATCCCATGACCTGGATATGATTTTAGAAACTTGTTCTAGAACTATATTAATATCTAATGGTAGAATAGTTGCAGATGGAAACACAAAAGATATTCTAACCAATAAGGCTTTGCTTGAAGAAAATGGCTTAGAATTACCCTTGTGTTTACAACATAAAGAAATATAGGTAGTAATATGGAACATTCTCACAAACACACACATTCAATAAAAGAAAAGAAAGCCGTCATCAATCGTTTATCTAGAGCTATTGGGCATTTAGAAAAAGTTAAGAACATGGTTGAAAACGATGAGGATTGTTCAGAAGTATTAATTCAACTGGCTGCCGTACGTTCTGCATTGAATAATACAGGAAAAGTCATATTAAAGAATCATATTAATCACTGTGTAGTAGAAGCCATTGAAGAACATGATGAAGAAACAATCGACCTTCTATATGAAGCCATTGATAAATTTATTAAGTAGCTATAAAGCTACTTTTCTTTTTTTAAGTTTTTTGTATAATTATCTCTGTGCAAAGGAGAATTGCTTATGATTTTAGATTCAATAGATAAAAACCTATTAGACCTTGCGGATAAATCTGACAAGGATTTAAAAGAAATATATGATGAAATTGATGAAATCTGCTTATATAACACAGACCGAATTTTAAATGCCTTCATTGAAAATCAGGTGTCATATTCCGATTTTGCGGATATTAACGGATATGGCAATTATGATACTGGAAGAGATAAGCTAGAAAAAATATTTGCGACTGTATTAGGCTGTGAAGATGCTTTGGTAAGGCCACAGATCATGTCAGGAACAAATGCCTTATATCTGGCATTTACAGGCTTGTTGAAACATGGCGATACAATCATTTCCCTATCTGGGGCTCCTTATGATTCCTTATTGGAAATGATAGGCGTAATTGGAAATTCAACACAGTCATTAAAAGCCCATGGCATTCAATATGAACAGATTGATTTAATCAACAATGAATTTGATGAAGATACCATTGTAGATAGATCAAAGAAAAACGATGTAAAGCTTGTTGAAATTCAGCGTTCTAGAGGATATTCTGATCGTGATTCCCTAAGCATTTCCAAAATAGAACATGTAATCAAAAAGATTCGTGAAGTCAACACCGATGTCATCATCATGGTTGATAACTGTTATGGAGAACTTGTTGAAAAGTTAGAGCCCGGACATGTAGGAGCCGATGTTGTAGTTGGTTCCTTAATGAAAAATCTAGGTGGAGGCGTTGCCTCAACAGGAGGGTATGTAGCAGGTAGAGCGGATTTAATCCATATGGTTGCTGAACGCTTGACAGCTCCTGGCATTGGAAAAGATCTAGGAGCGAATTTCAATTTGAACAACTCCTTCTTTAAAGGAATCTTTATGGCACCAAATGCGGTAAAATGTTCTTTAAAGACAGCTGTATTCTCTGCTTATATGCTAGAGAAATTGGGATTTAAAGGAATCTCTCCTAAATATAATGAAAAGCGTACGGATATTATCCAGACTGTAATTCTTGAAACAGAAAAGAATTTAGTGAATTTCACCCAGGGAATCCAGTCTTCTTCTCCAATCGATTCCTATGTTAAAGTATTGCCAGCCCCTATGCCTGGATATCCACATGATGAAGTTATGGCAGCTGGAAGCTTTACGCAAGGAAGTACCATTGAAATGAGTGCGGATGCACCGGTTATTCCACCTTATACATTATTCATGCAAGGTGCTTTAACCTTTGAATATGGAAAACTATCCATTCTATTAGCTTTATCTAAAATGCAGAAGGAAGCTCACTAGCAGCTTCCTTTTTGTCCCCCATCAATTCGTATAATCGCGTTATTGATATAATTTGCCTCTTCACTGATTAAAAAGCGAACAAGATAGGCAACCTCTTCTGGTTTTCCATAGCGATTGACAAGAATCTTTTCTTCTTCCATTTTTAAAAATTCTTCATCATATCCATCCAGTTCACTTTCTGTTCCAATAAAACCAGGTGCAATCGCATTGACATTGACATATGGTGCAAACTGCATTGCTAGATTATGTGTCAATGATATTAATGCAGCTTTAGAAGCATCATAATCAATACACATCGGAAAATATGTATTAATTCCATTTGTAGATGAAATATTAATGATGCGACCATATTCCTTATCCATCATATGGTGATAAACACGATGACTGCAATTAAATGCCCCTACAACATTGACATCCAGCGTTCTTCTAAATTCATCGGCATTCTTTAAATGAAACAGATTGGATAAATCAACAGCAGCATTGTTGATTAGAATGTCAACGCCTCCTAATTTATCTTCAATCTGCGATATCATTGCATCCACTTCTGCTTCCTTAGATACATCAGCCTGGACAACCATACAGTTCACAGAATATGTCTGTATAATCTTTTCCTGTAAAGCTTCTGCTTCCTTTTTAGAAGTCAAATAATTGATTACGATATCATATTTATATCTGGCAAGCTCTAAGGCAATGGCTTTGCCAATTCCTTTAGCGCCTCCTGTAATTAATACAACTTTGTTCATAATAATAAAAAGAGCTTAATTAAGCTCTTCCTGAATACTTTCCATCTGATGTAGAAACAACGACTTTTTCTCCCTGTTCAATAAACTGAGGAACACGGATACTAAATCCTGTTTCAAGAAGTGCATCCTTAGTCTGTGTTGTTGGTGCTCCCTTGATAGCTGGAGTTGTTTCAACAACCTCTAATTCAACCTTTTCTGGTACAGATACATCCACTACATCCCCTTCAAAGAATACAACCGATACTTCTGCACCTTCAATGATGAAATACTTGTTGTCGCCAATCTGGTTTGCACTTAATTCATATGTTTCATATGTTTCCATATCCATGAAATAATAAACCGAATCTGCCTGATATGAATATTGAACTGTCTTCTTTTCAATTGTAGCCTGTTCAAATTTTGTAGAAGCATTGAAGTTTCTTTCCTGTGTAGAACCAGTCTTTAAGTTTTTCATCTTAGTCTTTAAGATTGCTGCTCCCTTTCCTGGTTTTACATGCTGAAAATCTAATACAACCCATGGATCACCATCGATATTTAATGTTAAACCTGTTCTAAAATCACCTGCAAGAATTGCCATACTATAATCTCCTTATTTTTTACGTATAAATTCTATCATAAGTACATCTATTTACAAAGTTAAAATAATGTTAACTTCTTATCTTCTTTATGTGTTTTGATATACTTGCTCCATTTAATATATCCATATGTTGTATTGGTAATATATCCAAGTTTTAACACAAGAAGCACATACTGTCCTGAAATAACATTGATAATGGATTCTAGAATAGCACAGATATACCACGCAATCCATTGTTCCCTCAAACGGAAGAAAATAAACAATCCATTGGCTACACCAACAGCAGATGCGCATGCATCCAGATACGCAATAGCTGTTTCGATGCTCTGGCTCTTAATGAAGTCTGTCTGAATATCCAATCCACTCAAGAAATATCCCACAACAACAGTCCATACAAGTATCGCAATGATTATCAGCACCTCCTGATATCCTTTTAGTCGTCTTACAACTGTTAATTCATCTTCTTGTTCATCCTTATGCTTTGTCCAGTTGATAAAGCTTAAAATATCAATTGGAAGCCAGAAGAACAATGTTGTGACCATTGTCGCAAAACGATACATTAATACAATACAGATTAATATCTCCGTTATCTCCACCGCTATAGAAACAAGGAAATTGTATCTTGACTGTTTTGAAATCAACAGTTCACATAGTATATTCAAGAATGTGTCCAAAAGATAAAGGAACATGATTACAATTCCATTGACTCCATTTGCGCTTTCTTCGGGTAGTAATATTCCGACAACCGTTGCCAGTGTCATAATGGATAAGAACCAGCATTTTTCATAGGTTGTAAAGAATGAACCAAACAGATACATAACAAGAACTGAAATCAATAGGATAACGGTTGAAATCGCAAAGTTTGATACCGACGCCATCTGATCGGCCTTGACTTCTTTATAGGCTGCCTGCATCTCTTCCTTGCTTACTTCTTTTTTATCAAAGAATAGTTTTGTTCCATCCTGTACTTCATATGTAAAAGCCGTTATACTCTTTTCTTTTAGCTTTACATATTCTTCATATGTATATCTTTTAATATACGTATCCTTTCCTTTTACATAATATACATCACATACTTTACAATCTTCATCATAATCCTCTTGTGATGTATCTCTTTTCATTGTGATTTCACCTACATACTTTGTGTCTTTTACACTCTTATAAATATTTGAAACACTAATGAATCCCGCAATTGTAGTAACAGCCAATAATAAGATAAGCACAATTTCTTCTATTCTTTTGACTTTCTTATTAGGCTCCACATACTTTCCTAACTTACTCATATATAACCCTTCCTTAAAACATTCTCTACTATTTTACTGATACTTGACTGTTTTTTCAATAAAAAAGAAGAATCCTATTAAGACATAAAAAGAGAAATGAAGCCTTCACATTCATTTCTCTAACAGCCTTCCTCTAGGAAATAAGAAGCTCCAACTTCTATAAGTTGAAGTAATTCGCATACATCTCTTTTTGATCTAGCATTATTTCCTTTATTGCTAGCCTGTTCACGATTTCACCTTCCGTCTTGTATACAAGACAATATTATAATTTTTTTGTCTTGTATATAAGACAAAATCAGAAAACATCCTCTTCTACTTAGTATTTCATATGTTTCTGTACCAGGTTCTCCTAGTGGAAGTCTAACATCACTTGGAAAATATGTTGAATTTGGATCAATCGCAACTATTACATGTTGCCTAGAATATTGACAGGCTAATCATAGTAACATAACCTGTATTCACACCTTGTTCGTCTCCTGCTCTTAATTCTAGTTTCTTTGCAGAATCAAAATAAAAATAGTATAGATATCATTATCCTGATAGTCCACCCATTCAGAATACGTAAAGTTTTTAATTTCTCCTTCAAGAACAATCATCCCTTCGTTCTTTTTTCAATGATTGTATCTGAAGGATTTTCTTCCTTCTCTGTTCCTGTTGTAGAAAGATCAATAAGTGCACCTTCTTTTGATTTTTATTCTACTTTTGTATTACTTTGGATAGAGATATTATAAGAATTACTTTCTTCATTCTCATAATTCAAATACCTTTCCTGTATACAATGTATGTATACTTTCTACTTTTTCCTTCAGTAAATTATATCCGATTTCACCTGTACAATGTCCAGTATATATATGAATGTGATTGTTGTTTATAAAAGAAGCCAATTCATTAATCTCTTCTTCATGAAAGGTACAGATTTCTTTTCCATTCTTCTTCCCCTTCATATGAAGTCCTCCAATAAAAGCGTAGATAGGTTCTTTCAGTGTATCCTGTACTTCTTTAATCACATTTATGATACCCGCATGACAACAGCTGTTAACAACAATCAATCCTTTTTCACTTTTAAAGACAACACTCATTTCATGACTGAAATCATCTGGTTTATATTCTCCATCTTCCAATCGATATAATTTTTTAGACAGACCAATCTCTTTCAGATTATGACTATGATGGCATATGCAGTAAATAGATTCTTCTATTTCTATATCCTTTGAAATCATAATCATTCTATCTTTTAATGCATATAATGATTCCGGTACGCCAATATAATGAATATGATCATTGCTTCCAGAATAATAAGCATCAAATACACTATCCATACAATATAATGTACAATCTTTATGTTTTTTTAAAAAAGTGTAGAAACCACCTGAATGATCATAATGGCCATGCGATAGAAAACATGTCTTTACTTTATCAAGACATAGATCCATATCCCTTGCATTCTCCATAAATATGTCAGTGCTTCCCGCATCAATAAGATATGCCTTATCTTTATATTCTATGAATAGAGACAATCCATGTTCACATGCAAGACAATTGTCTTTCTTTGTGTTTTCAACAAGCACCGATACTTTCATGATTTTCTCCTGGCACTCAGTTCCCATGGAAGATACATGATAAACCATAGAATCATAAATATACAAATCAATGCCGGTATATAGAAAGGTCCAAAAATATCATGAATGATTACAAGAGGACTTCCAGGACTTGGTGTATTGATAAACATGAAATTGGTATTCCACATCTTATTTAGGAAATAGATTGGAATCATATAAATTAAAATGAATATAGCTGTATATTTCAGATCCTTAAAGTTAGGTCGTATCCTTCCACTTGTCAGAAGCATCATTGAAAAGATAACAAGCCATCCATGAATCGTAAAGGAATTGATAGAACTAAAGTGCATAATTGGATAGTTTGTCCAATCTGGAAACAGCAAAGCTAATAATGCTCCCGGTAAACACAAGGCATAGAGATATTGTTCATTCAATTTATTTGGCTTTATAACATATCCCACCACAAAGAAAATGGATAAACCACATAAATGAAATGGCAGATTCTCTAAAGTAAAGCTTCCTGCATATATATGAAGAATATTCTTCACAATTTCCTGTACAACAATTAGAATCGCAAAATTTCTTAATATCCGATCCTGTTGTTCTTTATTGGAGTTTTTAAACTTCTTACAGAAATAATAAGTAAGCAATCCGATTATGATTAACCATGTAATGTGTTCAATTCCATAAAGTTTCCACGTATGACCCGGTGGAATATCTTTTACATTCCAGAAAAAATAATCAAACATATTTATCCATCCGATCTAGAAAATGCATTTTTCATTTCATTACAAGCTATAAATAATAATTCATTTAATAATAGAGTTGTTTCCTTTTGCATATAATCACTGATAATCTGGTTTTTATCTTTTAAATCATGCATTGAATCTTTATCAAATTGTGATAAAAATGTATGCATCTGGGACTGTACTTTCAATTGATATTGTTCAACATATGGATGACAGGATGCATAATGGCTATCCGTTAAGGCACCAATCATACGACTTGCCCAGAATAAAGAATTAGAATCAACAATTTCAGGTGTATCCTGTATATAGGAAGGAAGACTTGTAACATTGGCATAGAACGGGATAAATGTATTAAATGCATTACAAGCAAAGGCAAGCCATTCAACCGCCATTCTATCTTTTTGACAATAAGGTCTTAACTGTGTACATACCACGAAAGTATTTCGATTGATTCCAACCGATCTGTATTTATTGCTTCCATTGTTGTATGGATCTACATCTGTGTGCTGATAATGAGAGGATAATACATATTTCACATCTTCAATTGAAATCAGGCTTTCCGGTGTTAATGACCATGGAAGTGTAAATGATTCTGGTTCATCAATATAACTATTCGGATTTAAATAACGTTGGCTATACCAGACTCTTGGTGTGTTATATACCTTGTCAAAATCCGATTTGGACCCAAAGGCTTCTCGCACATTGAAGTTTTCAAATGAACTGCCAGTACTATTTAAAAAATTATCCTTAATGAAATTCAGCATATCGGGATGACACATATGGTTTTCCTTGTTTCCAAAGGCATCACTAAAATCAAAGCTATCAATTCCCTGCTGATTAGCCATGATGACATATCGATCATCCGGAACTCTTTTGGCAATCCAGTGATGTCCACCAATTGTTTCTAACCACCAGATTTCATCAACATCCTGAAATCCTATCCCATTCATTTCATAGGTTCCATACTTTTCTAAAATAGAGGCTAAACGAAGAACACCTTCTCTTGCGCTATGGATATAGGGAAGAACAAGAACTACCATATCTTCTTCACCAATTCCATCATTACATAAAGGATCTGCGCCTAATACGCGGGGATTGGATGTGATTGTCTCTGTCGCACTCATTGCCACATTCACTTCATTAATACCTGCACCAGCCCAGATTCCCCTATCCTTCTTTACATTTGGAACACATGTATAGCGCATTGGATCTTCTGGTAAATCCATCTTGAACGCGGATAAAACAGAAGCATACTGTTTCATCTGTTCTTCTGGTTTAATAACTACACATTTCTTTATATTTAGCTCTCCTGCTTGCGAATCATCATTTCTTGCCATCAATGTAGATCCATCATAGGACGCTTTTTTACCTACTAATATTGTTGTACAAGGCATTGTATCATCTCCTTCAAAACCCATTATAACAAAAAAGAGATGATTGACTCATCTCTTATTCTTCAATAATTGCATTTGTGTAAATTTTGTTTACATCATCGCATTCATTTAACATATTCATTAATTTATTGTATCCTGCGATATCATTTTCATCCGTTAATGTAACCATTTCATCGGCAACCATTGCGATTTCACATCGTTCAAATTCAATTCCTTCAATGTTTGCTTCTAATAATTCCTGTGCTTTTGAGAAATCCGATGGATTTACTTTGATTTCAAAATATCCTTCATCAAGTGCAATATCAGTAACATCGACTTCTTCCATTAATAGTAAATCAAACATTTCTTCTTCACCCATTGAAGATTCGAATTCAAATACACCTAAACGCTGGTATCCAAAAGATACGGCTCCAGCACTTGCCATTTTACATCCTTTTGATTTGTTGAATGCATTTCTTACTTCTGTCAAGGAACGGTTTGTGTTATCTGTTAAACATTCAACGATTACAGTTGAATTGTTTGGGCCAAATCCTTCATAACGGATTTCATCATAGTTTGAGTTATCTCCACCTTTAGCACGATCGATGGCTCTTTTGATTACATCTGCAGGAACATGGTTTGATTTTGCTTCTTTTATTTTAGCTCTTAAAGCTAAGTTCATATCTGGATCGGGAACACCTGATTTTGCGGCAATATAGATTTCCTTTCCATAACGTCCATATAGTTTTGATTTAATCGCAGCTGTCTTTGCCATTGACGCTGCACGTACTTCATGCGCTCTTCCCATAATAATACCTACCTTATCTTATTCACAACTGAAAATTTTACTCTTGTTTGGTGCATAAATCAACAAAAAATATTAATAGCTTGATTTGTATGTCTGCCTATTGTATGGATCTGGGGCAAGTTCTTTACGAACAGTATGCAAAGCGCCTTCATATTTGATCATAAAATGATTCATTGTACGACAGAATCCTTCATAATACTGGAAGTTTTCCATTTCTAATAAATCCTCTTCATAAGCATATTTATAGAATGGTATTTTATCTAGAAGCTGATTTATATATTCCATTGGGACTTCTTCATCAATCCTATTCAAAATGACATCCTTTGCTTCCATGTCGGATATTAATTTAGGAGCAATTGTCAACATGATTCTTCCACCCATGAATTCTGTCCAATGCAATTCGGTTGTGAAATTGGATAATACAAACAATACATCAGGAAACTCTTTTTGAATCATCTTATATGCTTTTTTGGCAACGGCAATACTTGAATAATCCAATGCTTCCGGATTAATGGATACATGATTTTCTGTTGTATATACTCGATAACATTCCTCTGGCAAACCTAACTGCATCGCAACCGCCATCGCAATACCTTTTGTGGAAAGGCCTTGTTCTTTTCTTCTTTGTAAGCCTCTATACATCGCAAGACATGCCTGTTTTACCTGCGCTACCGTTGATGTAGCCGTTGCCATGACCGAATGTCCCGATGCGATCACTTCTTCCATGGCATAGATGCCTCCTTTTGTCGTAGGAATCTTTGCCATAAAATTGGTACCACATGCATGAATCCTTTCTGCCTGTTTTTCAATCTTTCTTCCATTCATATAGTCAAAGACATTTGCCTGGATACAGAATCTACCGTTAAATCCATCTTCATCATAGATAGGAAGAAGCAACTTTGCTCTTTGTGAACTTGCTTCATACATGCATTCCCATAAGATTTCATTCTCGTTATAATCAGGATGCATTTCAATATATTTTCTCATCATTTCCTTCCATACATCACCTTCTGCTTCAATTGCTTTTGGGGTAATTGTAGGTGATGTCGTTATTCCTAGAAATCCATTTCGTACCGCATATTTTACATCTTCTTCGATCATGGAATCCAGCCAGAAATCAGTCTGGGGGAATTTTTCCTTTAGTTCTTTGATAATCCTTGTATCTTTCATAAATTAATCACCTCATCACTTTCAATTCTACATCATTCTATTTATAAATTAAATTGAACTATAGATTTATTATGTTATAATATCACTCGAAACTGGTACGTGAACCTCCCAGTATAACACTAGGTAACAATTGAATCTGATTTCTCTATTTTTATTGTGTGTTATGCTTATGTTCCTGTACCGGACATAAGCTTTTTTTTAGGTGAAGATATGGAGAGAAGAAAAGTTATTATCGATTGTGATCCGGGTATAGATGATAGTCTTGCGATTATGCTTGCCTTAGCATCCAGAGAAATTGAAGTAATTGGTATTACCATTGTCTGTGGAAACTGTCCTGTTGATATGGGATTTGAAAATGCAAAAAAAGTATTAAATCATCTAAATCGTCTAGATGTACCTGTCTATAAAGGTATGGAAAAGCCCCTCATAAAGGAATTTGTCAATGCTTTAGATACGCATGGGCAGGATGGACTGGGTGAAAGTTTCCTTGAAAATGTTGAAGGATATGAACAGGATATAGATGCCATTACATTCCTATCCAATACATTGCGAAAGGAAAAAGTATCTATTATTGCCATCGGTCCTCTTACAAATATCGCAACATTGATTCACACAGACTTAGAAGCATTTTTAAACGTGGAAGAATTTATATCCATGGGAGGTGCATGCCATGTCCCTGGAAACTGTTCTCCCGTGGCTGAATACAACTACTGGTGTGATCCGGATGCAGCAAAGCTTGTCTTTAGGACAATGAAAGAGCATCATCGAAAGGTATTGATGGTCCCATTAAATGTCACTCGTCAGATTGTTTTGACACCTGAATTATTAGAATATATGAAACAAGTAAATAAGGTACAAGGTGACTTTGTAGAAAAGATTACCAAATTCTATTTCTACTTCCATCTGACCTGGGAAAATCTGATTGGTTGTGTCATAAATGATCCTTTAGCAGTTGCTTATTTCATCAATCGAAATCTATGCGCCGGTATAGATGCCTATGTCGATATCGAAACACAAGGCATATCTATTGGACAATCTGTCGTGGATACATTGGATTTCTATAAAAATGAAAAAAATGCCCATGTCCTTACTTCTGTTGATGAACATGCATTCTTTGAGATGTTTTTCTCAAAAGTATTAGACATTCCAGAAGAACAATTAAAATTTGAGGTATAAAAATATGAAAAATAAATTTAGCATTTATAAAATCTGCATCATTGCCTTTGCGATATGCTTAAACATTGTAGGTGGACAGATTGCCTTAATACTTCGCCTTCCTATCTATCTAGATAGTATGGGAACCATTTTCATCGCTTCCTTATTAGGACCTGTCTATGGAATGATTCCAAGTACATTAAGTGGTCTTATCTTTGGATTCACAATGGATATTTATTCCTTATATTATGCTCCTGTTGGTATTATATTAGGATTTATAGCTGGATTTGTCTGTAAAAAAAGAAAGAACACCATTCCATGG
>JABUSD010000296.1 GCA_021442845.1 Holdemanella sp. | reverse complement strand
GCATTTAATAAAAAAGGTGTATAATATCTTACGTAAAAAGAAAAGTTCATATAATAAATTGTCATGACAGGGGTGCCATAGGCTGAGATGTATTAATACAATCCCTTATGACCTGATCTAGTTAGTACTAGCGTAGGGAGTCATATCATTATATATACGATAAGACGTCTCTATATGGACGTCTTTTTATATGAGAAAGGAGGAAATGCATGAAAAACAAACATAAGTATACGATGCCAGTATTGGTGATGATTATTACATTGGTGGTTTGGGAGTTCTGTGTACGATTCTTTAAAATCAGTTTGTATATTTTACCAGCACCAACAAAGATTGCTAGTGCTATAGTCAGTGACTTTCCTGTTTTATGGCAGCACTCTATGGTAACCTTACAGGAAGCAATCATAGGGCTGGTGATTTCTACAGTGCTTGCCATCATTATTGCGATAGGAATGGATATGTCAAAATCATTTAAGACAAGTATCTATCCGCATTTGATTGTGACACAGACTGTTCCGGTTATGGTATTAGGACCCTTATTTTCCATCTGGCTGGGATTTGGATTAGCCCCTAAAGTTTTGATTGTCATTTTTATGTGCTTTTTTCCCATCGTAGTATCGTTTGTCGATGCATTAGGACAAGTGGACTTAAATCAGATTAATCTTTTAAAGAGCTTTGGAGCCAATACATTCCAGATTTATAAGATGGTAAAGATTCCAAGTGGTGCCATAGGCTTATTTTCAGGGTTAAAAGTGAGTGCTACCTATTGTATTGGCGGGGCTATTGTAGGCGAATGGTTATCTTCATCAGCGGGGTTAGGATATTACATGCTTCGCGTAAAAAATGGTTATATGCTGGATAAAGTATTTGCTTGTGTTGTCATGATTATCTTATGGAGCTTGTTGCTTCACCTGCTTGTGACATTTATTGAGTATCTGGCATTCCCTCACTTGCGCAAGAAAAAAGGAGAAAAGAAATGAAAAAAGTAGGAAAAGTATTATTGGCGGGTGCACTTGCCCTTTCTATGATGGCGTGCTCAAAAGGTGGAACAGAAGAAACTTCAGGATTAAAGGAAGTTACATTGATGCTGGATTATACACCAAATACAAATCATACAGGATTTTATGTAGCCCAGCAGAAAGGGTATTATGAAGAAGCTGGATTAAAGGTGAATATTGTAGAACCTGGTGACAATGCCACAACAACTATGGTTGCGACAAATGCAGCTCAGTTTGGTGTAGGATATCAGGAAGATGTTACTTATGCATTAACAGCAGAAGAACCACTTCCAATTAAGACAATTGCGACAATTATTCAACATAATACATCGGGGTTTGTATCTTTAAAGGATGCAAATATTAACACACCAAAGGATTTTGAGGGAAAGACATATGCTGGATGGGGTGCACCTAGTGAAGAAGCGGTCATTAAAGCCATTATGAAAAAGGATAATGCCGATTTTGAAAAACTGACAATCGTTGGTGCAGATGGATCTGGATTTGCATCACTTTCAAAAGATGCTGGAAAAGATAAAGTAAACATTCAATGGGAATTCTATGGATGGGCTGTTATTCGTGGAATGATGGATGGATATGAATTGAATTATATGGCATGTTCTGATTTAGATCAACGCTTGGATTATTACACTCCATTAATCATCACAAACGATGAAATGATTAAAAACGATCCAGAGACTATCAAAGCATTTATATCTGCAACTAAAAAAGGATATGAATATGCCATTTCAAATCCAGATGATGCAGCGACAATTTTACATGATGTTGCCTTAAAAGATGTTGATCTGGAATTCTTAAAGAAATCACAAGCATACCTAAGTGAACAATACAGTAAGGATAGTGATACTTGGGGAGTTATGAAAGATGAAGTATGGGATAACTATACAAATTTCATGTATGAATATGGATTGATTACAAAGACAATCGAGGCAAGCGAACAATATACAAATGAATTTATAAAATAGGAGATGTTCATGAAATTACAAGTTAAAGATTTATGCCTTTCCTTTGATAATTCTTTAATTTTGAATCATATCGAGTTTGATGTAAAGGATGGAGAATTTGTTGCGATTCTAGGACCTAGTGGATGTGGGAAATCAACAATTCTGAATATATTAGCGGGTTTGTTAGTCGCAGATAGTTGCATAGTAACAGTTGATAATAAAGAAGTTAAAGGAATCAGCAATCATTTTTCATATATGCCACAAAGTGATTTGCTGCTTCCATGGAAGACGATTCTAGATAATGTTACGCTATATGGACAGATTAATGGAAATAGAAAAGAAGCCGTTGAGCAGGCAAAACAGGAATTCAAACGATTTGGTTTAGATGGCTATCAGGATGCATATCCTTCCCAGCTATCCGGTGGTATGCGACAAAGAGCAGCCTTTCTAAGAACGGCTCTATGCAAGGCAGAGATTTTACTGCTGGATGAACCTTTTGGAGCATTGGATGTCATCACAAGAAATGATATGCAGGATTGGCTATTGAATTTAAGAAAGGAATATAACCGTACGAATCTACTGGTTACGCATGATATTGATGAAGCCTTATATCTGGCAGATCGAATTCTGATTCTTTCCAATAAGCCATCTCGCATTATCAAGGAAATTGATCTTTCCTCTATTGAAAAAAATAGAGACTGGTTATTTGGCCAGGGCGAATTAAAAAAGGAAATCTTTGAATTATTAAAAGGTGAAAACAATGCATGATGCTCATTTTCATATGAGTGATCCTTTATTGAAGTATTCCTTAAAAGGGATTGTCAATGCATCCAGTCCAGAAGAATATAATCGTTTAAGAGAATATGATTATATTGTAAGTGCAGGCATTCACCCATGGTATGTGGATTGTACAGAGTATGATGCAATGCTTCCTTGTTTAGAGAAGGCAGATATGATTGGTGAAATTGGATTGGATAATACATGGTGTTCAACCGATTTAACACTTCAAAAAAATATATTTGAAAAGCAGTTGAAATTAGCATGTAAATTACATAAACCTGTGATTCTTCATTTAAAGGGAATGGAAAAAGAAGCATATTCCTATATCTGTAAATATCCAAATACATATATTGTTCATTGGCATTCTAGTAAGGAAATGATACAGGAATATATAGATTTAGGATGTTATTTCACAATCGGTCCATCCATTGAAATAGATGAAGCGGTCAATGAAGTATGTAGAAAATGTCCTTTAGATAAATTACTGCTGGAAAGTGATGGCATAGAGGCGATTGCCTGGGCATATGGATGCAAAGAAGAAGATGTATCGTATTTAGATGCACTTACAAAGAGTATAGGTGCAATTTCAAAAATCAAAAACATGCCCTTTGCAGAGATGGAAATTCAACTCGATAAGAACTTCTATGAGATAGAAAAAAAGACAAGGTGACTTGTCTTTTTCTGTTGATTATGAACTGCTATAAACCGGAAAGTTGGAGAAAGTTTAGATGAAGTTGTGTATAGAGAATCATAATCTATTACAATGGCAACTTAAACATAGCAGAGTTTTGATAGATTTACAAATACAATTTGTTACATTACAATACGAAATAAATTGTGCTATCTGCATAAAACTAGAATAGTAACATGAAGATAGTGGTCTATAAAACAAAACAATACTATTCAGATTAAACAAAAAAATAGACAGGGTCACCTGTCTAGATTTCAGCGATAGCTTCGATTTCGCAAAGAACCCCTTTTGGAAGGTCTTTAGCAGCGACACAGCTTCTAGCTGGTTTTGATACGAAGTATTGAGCATAAACCGCGTTGAATGCAGCAAAATCAGCAATGTCAGCCAAAAAACAAGTTGTCTTAACAACGTTTTCCATGCTTGTTCCCGCTGCTTCCATTAAAGCTTTAACATTTTTACAGCTCTGGTGAGTTTGTGCTTCAATTCCTTCCGGAATATTTCCTGTTGCTGGATCTACAGGAATCTGTCCAGACCCATATACAAGGTTTCCAGTAATAATAGCCTGTGAATAAGGACCGATTGCAGCTGGTGCATTGTTTGTAGAAATAATTTTCATATGACATATCTCCTTTATCTATACTGATTATATATATAAAAAAGTATTATTTCAATTTTGTTACAAACAAAGCAGTGGTATACTTGTCTTGTATATATACCAGTTAAAAGGAGACTTATGGAAAATAAGAAAAAGCCGAAACGAAGACTTCGTTTTTTACCAAAAAAAAGAAAGAAGAAACAAGTCAGTAATTTACCGGTAAAGAATAAACAAAAGCGAAAAAAGAAGAAACATTCAAAGACGTATTATCGCAATCGAAACATAATCTTAATTGTCACTCTGGTTATTGCGCTATTTCTTGGGTTTTCGAATCGGCAAAGGCTTCGTCTAATGATGAAGGGATATACATTCCATGATGCAGGTTTACTAATCAAAAGCAAGGACGGAGATATATCTGATTATCTGAAGCTTAAAGATGCGATTAATATGGAAGACTGGGAAGAAATTGAAAATGATGGTCATTACTATGATTATTACCTTCTGAAGAAGACATATCCTGATGTCGCAACGGTTGTAACATATATTGATGGTTTCTATACAATCTTTCCTAAACTGCAGGAACTTGGATATGATATGGAAACCTGCAGGAAGTTTATGGATACTGTATCCGTTTCTGAATTCAGGCTTCTAGTCGACCATGAGATTGAATATGAGGAGGCAAAGCCATACCTGAACATTCCATATTGTATTATCCGTGATATTGAGGACTATATCCAGACGGATGCGAAAACACCAGAAGAAGCGATTATGGAAGTTTCCTATCGAAATGTGAATTCCTCAAAGCAGCTGGATAGAGAATATGTTATTGTAGATCCTGAACAGAGTAAAAGTGTGCTTGTCAAGGAAGACTATAATTTAAAACAGGATTACGAACCGAAAGATTTAGTGGAACCAGATGTGTTATATGCATATGGTACACCTGCTCCATCCTTAAGAAAAGAAGCGGCAAAAGCATATGAAAAGATGGTTGCAGCTGCCGAAAAGAAAGATCTTCAACTGGTGGTAACAAGTTCCTATCGCTCTTATGCCGATCAGGATGCATTATATGATGCTTATGTAAAAGAATATGGATATGCATATATAAAAAAATATTGTTTGCCAGCTGGATGTTCTGAGCATCAGCTAGGAACGTCTTTGGATCTAACAAGCTATAGTGTGTTGATTGGTGAGCATTATTCATTTGGAGATACGGATGAATTCAAATGGCTCAAGAAGAATGCACATAAATATGGATTTATCCTTCGCTATCCGGAGAGCAAGGAAAATATTACGGGTGTAGAATGTGAACCTTGGCATATTCGCTATGTGGGTAAAGAGATAGCGGAAGAGATGTATGAAGATAATTTGACATTGGAAGAATATATCTTAGAGAATGGATTTGATTATTCTCTGGCTATCCAGTCATAAGGAGCAAACTATGAACAGAGAAGATGTATTTATCCAGCGAGATTTAAATTGTTCTCCGTTAGTCACAAATCTTCTTGCCCAGAAATATGGAGATGTAGAAATCGAAATCCTTGAACATGGAATCGTCGAAGCAAATTACTATATCAGCAAGCGTTTAGGTGTTCCACTTACATCTAGGGTATATTGCTCTAGCGAATTGGTTCGTGTAGGAAATCATCCTATAGCTTACAACAAATATTATATCGATATGGAACAGCTGATGGATCTAGAAGATAAGGAATATACTTCCTTTGACTTATACAGATTGATATCTGAAAAAAAGAATATTAATTATATGACGACAAAGGAAGAAATGCTGATTGTAAATGCCAATGAAACAGAAAAGAAATATCTGGAACTGACAGATGAGGAAGAAATCCTGTTGTATAAGGGACTGGTAAGCTTTGAAGGGGAAGATAGAATCTTTGAATATTTTGAAAGTTCAAACATTTCCACTTTATATAGAATTAGGAGTGTGGGAAACAATGGCTCAGGCAACTAAGATCTATGAACAGCTTATGGATAGCATCAAAAAGAAAATTGTTGATGGCGATATCCAGATAGGAGATCGACTCGATTCTGAGAGAACAATGTCACAGCGGTATGGCATCAATCGTATGACCGTCCGTAATGCCTTGAAACATCTTGAACAGGAAGGCATTGTAGCTTCCTATCGCGGGAAAGGGACTTATGTTCTAAAAATTCCTAAGATTGAAAAGAAGATCGAATTAGGAAAAGAGACGATGTGTTCTTTAGGAATGCAGATTCGCCAGATGGGAATGAAGTCATCTAGAATTCTAGTATCTATGTCAAAAATTCCTTGTGAAGGGGATATTAAGGAAGAATATCCCAATGAAAAAGAAGTCTATGAAATTATTCGTGTATCTTTGATTAATGATCGACCTTATGCCTTGCAGGAAACATATATTCCCTGCAGTATATTTAGGGATGCCGAACGCTTTGACTTTGTGAATGAATCCTTATATGACTATATGCGGGATTTAAATCATTATCCAACAATTATGGAATCAACCCTTCATATTGATGTGCTCCCATTTGAATATTTAGATCTAATGAAGATGGAATCAAAGAAGAAGATGTTTGTATTCTACTATAAGGGATATGACTCCATGGATAACCCGGTAGAGTATACCAAGTCTTATCACGATCCAAAATATACCAGCTTCTGTTATAACGCAAGAGTGAAGATTCGTTAGAGTTTTTGCTCTTTTTTGATATATAATGAATCTAAGGTAGAGATATGTTTGATAGTTGTATGTGGATGTATATGAGAGAAGAAAGGAATCTTTTGATTCAGCTTCTTGAAAAACATAATGTAAAAGAAAATATTGAATTGTTAAAGGATGTACAGGCATTCTATTTTGTTGCGCATGGAAGTTCTTATAATGCATGCAATACAATGGCATCCATAATCAGTGAATATGCAAAGGTGCGATGTTATGTATATACACCATCTGGCTTTAGACACAATAGGATGTCTTTTTCGCTTGAAGATAAACCAACAACCGCAGTTATTGGCATATCACAGACAGGAACAAGTCGAGGGGTACTGGAAGCTCTTGACAGTATAGATGGATATAAGATGATTACAATTACCAATGAGAAGAATTCTCCAATCGATAGAATAGGAGACATTCATTATTATCTGCAGATAGGAAATGAAGATTCCAATGCCAAGACAAAAGGATATAGTGCTACTTTGCTGATTTTATATCTGTTTGCATTAGAACTTGGATTTGTAAAAGGATATGTATCTTCAAATAAAAAAGATGACATATATAAGGACATAAAAAGAGAATTGCTTCAATTAAATGAAGTGATAGATAGGACAATACAGTGGTGCAATAAGCATCAATATGGAAAAGGTATGTCGAATGTCTATGTAGTAGGGAATGGAATTCATTTCGCATCAGCTATGGAAGGACAGCTAAAACTGATGGAAACAATGTGCATTCCAACGATGTTTAGCGATATTGTTGAGTTTTCACATGGTATGCACAGATCATTGAATACAGAATCCTATGTCATATTATTAAATGCAAAAGTAGACACAGAGATGATGATAAGGACAATGGATTACTGTAAAGATAAGAATATCCATGTATTAATGATAAATGGAGAAGAAGGAATTCCAGATGATAATGTAATAAATGTAGGGAAGTATCCATATACACTTTCTGTATTCTCCATTATTGCATGCATTCAGGCTATATCGGCATATGTACCTGAAATAAACGGAATGGATCCAAATAGAAATGCCAACGATGACTATACACGATATATGGTTACTAGAGTATAGGGGATATGAATATGAAACGATTATTGATGATTGCCACAGGAGGAACGATTGCTTCCCAATATACAGAGGATGGCTTATGCCCACAGATTGAATCGGATGCGCTGCTTAGCTATGTGCCAGGATATGAACAATTCTGTGCTGTGGATGTTGTACAGCCTTTTAATCTGGATAGTACAAATATCTATGCGAAACAATGGATTATTCTTGAAGATATTATCGAAAAGAACTATTCCGACTATGATGGCTTTATCATCTGTCATGGTACAGATACAATGGCTTATACAGCAGCGGCACTATCCTATCTGATTCAGAACAGCAAGAAGCCAATCGTGATTACTGGAGCACAGAAACCAATTGATCTGAATATCACAGATGCACGTACAAACTTAATGGATAGCTTACGCTTTGCATCCCATGACCGGGCTCATGGTGTTAATATCGTTTTTGGGGGTGTTGTAATCTGTGGTACACGTGCAAAGAAGGAAAGATCAAAAAGCTATAATGCGTTTTCCAGTATCAATTACCCCCAGATTGCTGTTATTCAAGATCATCGAATTATATTCTATATCGATGACAAAAAAGAAGAAGATGAAGTTACCTTCTATCATGAACTAAATGATAATGTATTCCTTTTAAAACTGATTCCAGGAATTGATGGTTCTATTTTAAAGGCGCTATCAGGAATGTATGATGCGATTGTCATTGAATCCTTTGGTGTAGGTGGCCTTCCATCTTATGAAGAGGATAATTTCTATAAAGCGATACTTCGCTGTGTAAAAAGAGGAACGATGGTTGTCATGGCAACGCAGGTAACCCATGAAGGTAGTGATATGGATATTTATCAGGTTGGGAAGACTATGAAAAGGGAATTCCACTTGCCTGAATCATATGATATGACTCTAGAAGCAGTTGTTGCCAAGACAATGTGGGCTCTTGCGCAGAAAGACAAGGACTTTATGGAATTGTTCTATAAAACGATTAATCACGATATGTTGTTTTTCGAAGAAAATAACTAGTTTTTTAATCTATTCATATGGTATTATTGTGATATCTTTTTTTAATTAGTGGAGGGTAATGTATGCAATTATTGAAAGAGGCAATTGAGACAAAAGGAAGAGTCATTGATGATAAAATCATCAAAATTGATTCCTTTTTAAATCATCAGGTAGATGTAGAATTGGTATCAGCCATGGCAGATGATTTGTATGAACATTATAAAGATGCAGGAATCACAAAAATTATCACATTAGAAACAAGTGGAATTGCTCCTGCCTTTGCTACAGCATTAAAAATGAATGTTCCGTTTGTATTCATCAAGAAGGCTATGCCTAGTACAATGATGAATCCAGTAACAACAAAAGTATTCTCATTCACAAAGAATAAAGTCTATGAAGTATGTATGGAAAGAGATTTTGTTTCTGAAAATGATAAGGTGTTGTTTATTGATGATTTCTTAGCAAATGGAGAAGCATTCAAGGCGTGTGAAACACTGATCAAAGCTTGTGGAGCTGAATTGAAAGGTGTGGGTATTGTTGTAGAAAAAGCTTTCCAGAATGGACATAAATACATTGTGGATAAAGGATATGATTTATATTGCCTTGCCTCTATCGATACAATCAAAGATGGAAAGATTATATGGGCAGACTAAAAGCATACGCTTGTTTACCACTAACAAAAGAGCAGAAAAATCGGTTTCATGTAGACTTTACTAAGAATAAAGGAGAAGCTGATATTGTAATAGGGAATCCTAAATTGGATGAAATCGAAGAATTTCATCCAATTTTTGTACAGTTGGAAAGTGCCGGATATGAGAAATATGAAGGAAAGTTTGATTGTATCGTCGCAAATGCATCTGGAGCTTTTGGACTTGGAATCAGTGAATATGTCATATGTGCAGTGCTGATGCTAAAAAGACATATGAAGAAGTATATAGGATTTCAAAACAAGCATGAATGGAATCGATTTGGGGATCATATAGGTTCTATTTATGGAGATACTGTATTAATTCTAGGGACAGGGGATTTAGGTTCAAATATCGCAAAGAGAATGAAAGCGATGGGAGCTTATACAATTGGATTTAGAAGAAATGTAAAAGAAGTGGATGGCTTTGACGAGGTTCATTCCATCAAGGAGTTGGATATGTATATCTCTAATGCAGATATGCTGATTTCCTGTATTCCGGATAATAATGAGAGTCGATATCTATTGTCTAAGGATGATTTTAAGAAAATGAAATCGAACCTGATCTTTGTGAATGTAGGAAGAGGAAGTCTTGTTCACATTCATGAACTTGAAGAAGTCATGGAAGAAGGATTGATACAGGGAATGGTGCTGGACGTTGTAGAAAATGAACCTTTAAGCAAAGAAAGTATTTTATGGGATATGGAAAATGTAATTATAACTCCACATATTTCAGGTACATTTGAACTGGATAAAGCTTTTGAACTGTTTATTGATTTGGCTGTTGAAAATGTAAATAATTTCGTTTGTGAAAAAACATTGAAAAATATTGTATTTAATAAATGAAAACGCTTGAAAAAAATATTGAAAGTGATATTATATGTTACATATAAAAACACGTTGATATGGAAGAGTAAATATAGGCTTGCTCAAGAAGAGAGATGCTAGTTGGGTGAAAGGCGTCAGCTAAGATATATTGAAAATCACCATGGAGTGGCTATGCCGATAATGTAGGCGTAGACGGTTGCTTCCGTTAAAGTGGCTAGATGTGTTGGCATCGATGAGGGTATTCGCAAGAATAAATAAGAGTGGTACCGCGGATTTATACATTCGTCTCTTCATATATATGAAGGGACTATTTTTTTTAGTCATAAAGGAGGATTATATGGCAAATACTTTAGAAATTCGTTGGCACGGTCGTGGAGGACAAGGTGCTAAGACAGCAGCATTACTATTAGCAGATGTTGCGTTTAAGACAGGTAAGTATGTACAGGGATTCCCAGAATATGGTCCAGAAAGAATGGGAGCACCAATCACAGCATACAACCGTATCAGTACCGATCCAATTCGTGTACATTCAAACATCTATACACCAGAACTTGTTGTGGTTGTAGATGAAACATTGTTACATGCAGTCGATGTAACGGCTGGGCTAAAGGAAGATGGAGCAATTATTGTCAATTCTCCAAAACCGGTTGAAGAAATCAAGCCATTGTTGAATGGATACAAGGGACGTGTTTACACATTGGATGCACGTACGATTTCAGTAAAGGCATTAGGAAAATACTTCCCTAACTCACCTATGCTTGCAGCAGCTGTTGCGGTTAGTGGTGTTATGCCTAAAGATGAATTCATCAATGAAATGCAGGCTTCATATGAGCACAAGTTTGCAAAGAAACCAGAAGTTATCGAAGGAAATATGAATGCTTTGAAAATGACTTTTGAAGCATTAGGTCTATAGGAGGGGCTTATGAGAACAGATGTAAGTAAAATCAATGAAAAATCACCTCATCAGGATTTAACAGAAGGATTGATGTTGTTCAATGCTGGAACAACAAAAGAATTCGAAACAGGTGAATGGAGAACAAATACTCCAGTATGGAAACCAGATGTATGTAAACAATGTTTATTATGTACACCAGTATGTCCAGATTCAAGCATTCCGGTTGTTGACTCAAAACGTTTAAATTTTGATTATGACCACTGTAAAGGATGTGGAATCTGTGCTAAGGCTTGTCCTTTTGGTGCAATTGAAATGAAGGAGGGAAGATAGTATGGCTAAAAGAGATCGTATGTCAGGAAACGAAGCTGTTTCTTATGCAATCCGTCAGATTAACCCGGATGTAATGCCTGCATTCCCTATTACACCATCAACGGAAATTCCTCAGATGGTATCTACCTATATCGCAAATGGACAGATGGATACAGAATTCATTCCTGTTGAAAGTGAACACTCAAGCATGTCTGCAACAATTGGTGCAGAAGCTGCAGGAGCTCGTTCTTTAACGGCTACTTCATCGGCTGGTCTTGCCCTTATGTGGGAAGAATTGTTGTTGGCCGCATCTAATCGTATGCCACTTGCATTAGCCCTTGTTAACCGTACATTGTCAGGGCCAATCAATATCAACTGTGACCACACAGATGGTATGGGTGCAAGAGATACTGGATGGATTCAGATTTATTCAGAAAATAACCAGGAAGCCTATGATAACTTTGTACAGGCATATCCTATTGCCGAACACAAGGATGTTCATCTTCCAATCATGATCTGTCAGGATGGATTCATTACATCACATGCGGTTGAAAATATTGAATTGTTAGAAGATGAAGAAGTTAAGAATTTTGTTGGGGAATATGAACCAGAAGAATTCTTATTGAATGTTGGAAAACCAATCGCTGTAGGACCTTATTCTGTTTCTAATTATGCAATGGAAGCAAGAAAGAATCAGGAAATCGCAATGGAAAACGCAAGAGATGTCATCTTAGAAGTTGCAAAGGAATTTGAAAAGCTATCGGGACGTAAATATGGATTCTTTGAAGAATACCGTATGGAAGATGCCGATTATGTTATGGTTATTATAGGTAGTGCTGCTGGTACAGCTAAGCAGGCTGTTGATGATTTAAGAGCACAGGGTAAAAAAGTGGGTGTTTTAAAACTTCGTGTATTTAGACCATTCCCTGCAAAGGAAATTGCAGAAGCATTAAAGAATGCTAAAGCAGTAGCGATTATGGACCGTTGTGAAAGCTATAACGCAAATGGTGGTCCATTAGGTATGGAAGTAATAGCTGGATTGTTCAGAAATAAAGTTATGGTTGAAACTGTAAATTATATCTATGGTTTAGCTGGACGTGACTTTACTGTTACAGATGTATATGACATCTTTGGACAATTAGAAGATTTAGTTGAAAATGGAACAGAAATTGAACAGTTCCAATACATTGGATTACGTAAGTAGGAGGGAATGTTCATGCAAAATTTTAACTTAAAAACAATGATGAACCAGCCAGAGCGTTTAGCGCCTGGTCATAGAATGTGTGCAGGATGTGGAGCTACTATTGCGGTACGTGCTGTATTGCGTGGTTTACACCAGGGTGATCATGCTGTAATTGGAAATGCAACAGGATGTCTGGAAGTATCAACTTTTACATACCCATATTCAGCATGGGAAGATAGTTATATCCATAATGCATTTGAAAATGCAGGGGCTACTATTTCTGGTGTTGAAACAGCTTATAAGGCATTAAAGAAAAAAGGAAAGATTCCTGCCGATGTAAATTATAAATTCATTACATTTGGTGGAGATGGTGGTACATATGATATTGGATTCCAATCATTATCGGGTGCAATGGAACGTGGTCATGACTTCCTTTATGTATGTTATGACAACGGTGCATATATGAATACAGGTATCCAGAGATCATCCGCTACTCCTATGTTTGCGGATACAACAACAACACCAGCAGGTAAATGTTCAGATGGTAAGATGCAGAACCGTAAAGATCTGGCAAGCATTATTGCAGATCATGATGTAGCTTATGTAGCACAGACTACATTCACACGTGATTTTAGAGATATCCATATGAAAGCTGAAAAAGGTATCTATACAGAAGGACCATGTTTCTTAAATGTAATGGCACCATGTCCACGTGGTTGGCGTTATAACACAGAAGATGTAATGGAAATCTGCCGCTTAGCTGTTGAAACTTGTTACTGGCCACTATTTGAAGTTGACCACGGTCGCTGGAAACTAAACTATGTTCCTAAGAAAAAACTTCCTGTAGAAGAATTCTTAAAGACACAAGGTCGTTTCAAACACTTGTTCAAGCCAGGAAATGAACACTTGATTGCACAGTTCCAGGCTGAAGTTGATAGACGCTGGGAAGATCTACTTTACAAATGCAATCGTGAATACAACGATTAATAAGAAATGATTTGTAAAACCTCTCTAAACAGAGAGGTTTTTATTGTAATATGGAGGACAATAAAATAAAATTTAGAGTATGAAAACAGGACTGATATTAGAGGGTGGTGCCATGCGTGGATTGTTCACATGTGGTGTTATCGATGTATTTCTTGAAAACAATATTGAATTTGATGGGGCTATCGGTACAAGTGCAGGAGCTTGTTTTGGATGCAATATAAAATCGAAACAACATCAGCGTCCGTATCGCTACAACATGGAATTCTGTAATGATAAAAGATACTGCAGTATTGAATCTCTCATAAAAACAGGGGATTTATATAATGTAGATTTTTGTTATGAACAGATTCCTTATCATATATATCCATTTGATGAAAAGGCATTTGAAGAAAATCCAATGGAATTCTATGTTACATGTACCGATGTAGAAACGGGAAAAGCTGTTTATTATAAATGTCGTAAAGGTGGTAGAGAAGATGGAAAATGGATTCGTGCATCAGCTTCTATGCCCCTTGTCAGCCGCATTGTAGAAATTGGAAATCGAAAGTTATTGGATGGCGGAATTGCTGATTCCATTCCAATCCGTTTTTTTGAATCCATTGGATATGATCATAATGTAGTGGTATTAACCCAGCCTAGAGCATATGTAAAAAAGAAGAATAAGCTTTTGCCTATTTTAAAAGTCGTATTAAGAAAATACCCAAAAATAATAAACGCAATAAGAAATAGGCACATCAAATACAATCAGACAACAGAATATATCAAAAACATTGAAAAAGAGAATAAAGTATTTGTCATCTGTCCAAAGGAAAGCTTAGAAATAGGTTCAACAGAAAAGAATCCAAAGGAATTGGAAAGAGTATACCAATTGGGAAGAGAAGCGGCACTGGAACAGCTAGAAGCATTAAAGGAATATATAAAGAAATAAGAGGTTCAATCTGAACCTCTTAATTTAGTTTAAATGATGATTTTAATGAAACGATACGGTTAAAGACAAGGTTTTCTTCTGTTGTATCCTTTGTATCGATACAGAAGTAACCATTACGTACAAACTGGAAGGAATCACCTGGTTTGAATTCTTTGATGAATGGTTCAACATAGGCTTTTGTTACCTGCAATGAATTTGGATTCAAATTCATTAATCCAGTTTCCTTATCGTATACACCCTTTTCTTCATCAACAAGGTTTTCATATAGGCGAGCTGTTGCTTCTATTGCGTTTGCAGCATTTACCCAGTGGATTGTACCTTTTACTTTACGTCCTGTAAATCCAGATCCGCTCTTTGTTTCTGAATCGTATGTTGCGTGAACTACAGTTACGTTTCCGTTTTCATCTTTTTCGCATCCTACGCATTTTACAAAGTATGCGTTCATAAGACGTACTTCATTACCTGGGAATAAACGGAAGTATTTCTTCACTGGCACTTCCATGAAGTCTTCGCGTTCAATCCATAATTCTTTTCCAAATGGCACCATATGTGTTCCTAAATCTGGATTTTCGACATTTGTAGTTGCTGGTAACCATTCAATTTCATTTTCAGGGTAGTTATCAATCACAAGCTTGATTGGATCGATGACAGCCATTACACGTGGTGCCTTTGGCTTTAAGTCATCACGGATACAGTATTCTAACATCGCATAATCAACTGAAGAATCCGCTTTGGCAACCCCGACTAAATCCATAAATTTCTTTAATGAATCTGGTGTAAATCCTCTTCTTCTTAAGGCAGCAATTGTAACTAGACGAGGGTCATCCCATCCATCTACAACACCATCCTGTACTAGTTTTTTGATATAACGCTTACCTGTCACAACGTTCTTTAGATATAGCTTTGCGAACTCAATCTGTTTAGGGAATTCGTCTGGCGTGTTCTTATATCCACATTCAATCACCACCCAGTCATAAAGTGGTCGGTGATCTTCAAATTCCAAAGTACAGATAGAGTGGGTAATACCTTCGACTGCATCTTCAATTGGATGTGCGAAGTCATACATTGGATAAATGCACCAGTCATCTCCGGTATTGTGATGGTGAATTCTGGCAACACGATATAGAATTGGATCACGCATATTGATATTTGAACTTGCCATATCAATCTTTGCACGTAATACCTTTGATCCATCCGGGAAATCACCATTCTTCATTCCTTCAAATAACGCAAGGTTTTCTTCGATGGAACGATTGCGATAAGGAGATTCTTTTCCAGGCTCTGTTAATGTTCCACGGTATTCGCGGATTTCATCTGGCGTTAATTCACATACATATGCTTTTCCTTTTTTAATTAGACGTACAGCGGCTTCATACATATCCTGGAAATAGTTAGAAGCAAACTTTACTTCTTCGTTATATTTTGCACCTAACCATTCAACATCGGCTACAATTGAGTTCACAAATTCAATGTCTTCCTTCACTGGATTTGTATCATCAAAACGAAGGTTAAATAGACCGTTATATTTCTGTGCTAATCCATAGTTCAATAGAATTGATTTCGCATGTCCTACATGTAAATATCCATTTGGTTCTGGTGGAAAACGCGTAATAATCTTTACATCTTTTCCTTCAGCTAAATCCTGCTCAATTATTCTTTCAATAAAATTTTTGCTTACAGGTTCTTTTTCCATAAAAAACATCCTTTCCTCAGTCAATTCATTTTATCATAGATTGTGTAATTTAATATGAAATTTTTTAACTTTTAGACTTATAATGATAAAAAGAGGAATGAATAATGAATGATACAGTCTATATTACAGGACATAAAAATCCAGATACGGATTCTATTGTCGCAAGTATTGCCTATGCCTATTTAAAAAATCAAAAAGGGCAGCGTGCTGTTGCTTGCCGATTGGGTCCGTTAAATCAGGAAACAAGCTATGTATTAAATCGCTTTGGATTTGATGAACCGTTATTGCTGGAAGATGCACGTGTTCGTGTCGGTGAAATTGAATATGCCAAACCGTTGTATGTAGGTGCTGATTGTACAATCTTCAATGCCTTAAAGATTATGTATACAAATGGAAAGCCATTTTTGGCAGTAATAGATCATGAATATAGAGTTATTGGTATGGTCACAAAGAATGATCTTTCTATGGTAGGATTAGGTGATACAGCTTTTGGTATTGACTTATTGAAACAGACACCTGTGGAAAATGTTGTGAATACATTGGAAGGGGCTTTGATTTATAAGGCAAAGAATCCCCATGCCAATGGAAAAGTCAGCATTGTTGCTTTATCTGATAGAAGAACAAAATATTATGATGTAAAGGATCGAATTGTTGTCATTGGAGAAGACGTTGAGGCACAAAAAGATCTGATAAAAAAGGGAGCAGCCATGTTGATTATGGTATGGACAGATACTATAGATGAAGAAGTCGTTACACTTGCTAAAGAATATGACTGTTCTTTGGTGATATCTGGATTGGGGGTTATGAACACATCCCGTTATATCTATTTCTCACCAGCGGTTTCTTTGCTGATGTCAACAAATGTCGATATGTTCTATGAATATGAATATATGGAAGATCTTGTTAGAAAACTGACAAAGACACAACACAAATCCTATCCTATTATAGACAGGGATAAACATTTCCTTGGATTTCTATATAAGGAGCATGCTATTAATTATCCACGAAAAAAGATGATTCTAGTTGATCATAATGAATTCTCTCAATCCGTAAATCATATACGGCATGCAGATGTTGTAGAGGTTGTCGATCACCATAGAATTTATGATTTCTTCTCAAGAAAACCAATTCGGTTTAGAAATGAAATTGTTGGAAGCACTTCAACAATAATCACATCGATGTATATGGAAGCGAATGTTGCCATTCCTAAGAATATAGCGGGAATTCTATTATGTGCTATCATTTCCGATACACTGAACTTCCAATCGCCAACAACGACAACAAAGGATATTGAACTGGCTGAAGAATTGGCAAAGATTGCCAATGTGGATATGGAACAGCTTGCTTATGATATGTTCTATATTGGTTCTGACATTGAAAATAAGACAATGAAGGATTTTCTGAAAGAAGATGTTAAAGACTTTGAGGTTGGAGGTTATCGTGTCATGGTAGCACAGGTCATCGTTCCAAATGTGGAAGCACTCAATAAGTTTAAAAATGAAATACAGCCATCCTTAGATGAATATGCACAACGATATGGATATGATTTATCGGTGCTTGCTTTCACATCGATTATGGATAAGGGATCTTTGTTCTTCTATAGTGGAAAGATATCAAACTGGTTTAAAGAAGATTATTCCTATGATGAAAAGGGAATTTTCATGAAAGATGTCTTATCCAGAAAGAAACAGATCATTCCTTTGATAAATGATATAATTTCACAGAATGTATAGGGCTTATCCTTGATAAGTCCTTTTTTTTGATTTAAACTATGCTAGGTGTACAAAGGAGGAATCTTGATGGAAATCAGAATGGCAAAAATAGAGGATCTGCCTAAACTGACAGAAATATACAATTATGAAGTGGTTCATGGAATCTCTACATTGGATTTACACGCAAAGACAGTGGAAGATCGCAAGGAATGGTTCTATGCACACAATATAAACAACCATCCTCTTTATGTAGCCGTCATAGATGATGAAGTTGTAGGATATTGTTCATTAAGCCCATATCGTGAAAAAGAGGCATATCGTACAACAGTAGAAATCAGCATTTATGTTGATATACATCATCGTGGTAAGCATGTCGCAACAGAATTGATGGAATTTATTGTGGATTGGGCAATAAAAGATCCATCCACATATAATATCGTATCCGTTATCACTTCTGGAAATCAGGCAAGTGTACGTCTTCATGAAAAGTTTAACTTTATCTTTGCGGGTAGAATTCCAAATGTAGGAATGAAATTCAACGAATTCTTAAGTATTGATAATTATTATCGAATTGTAAAATGAGCAGAAACTCTGCTCATTTTATTTAGAATACATATTTTTTTAATCGATCAAATGCTTCTTTAACCAGATCGGTAGGAAGAGCTAGGTTAATACGAATCGTATTGTCTTTTTTGAATGGTCTTCCATCCTGCCAGATAACACCGACTTCAACACCTTTTCTTAATAGTTCATCCATTGTGATTCCCTTTTCTTTTAAATATTCATCACAATCCAGATATAACATATATGTACCTTGTGGATAGCTTAAGGAAACCCCTTTGAAGTTCTCCTTAATGAAGGTATATGCAAAATTGACATTGTTGGCAATAGTCTGGCATAACTCATCGACCCAGATTTTACCTTCATCGCTATAGGCACCAATTAATGCATATACAGAAAGGATATTTGCTGAATTGTAGTGAGATAGACTTTCTACCTTTGCCATTCGATCTAAAATTGTCTTATTGTAAATGATGTGGTAGGAACCAACAAGACCTGCTAAATTGAATGTTTTGCTTGGTGCATAGATTCCAATCGTTCTATTTTTGGCATCTTCACTGATGGATTGGGTTGGAATATGCTTATAATCTGGATTGATGATATCAGACCAGATTTCATCGGAAATAACAATGCAGTCATTGTTTCTATATACTTCCATTGCTTTTTCTATTTCTTCCTTTTCCCATACACGACCTGTTGGATTATGTGGAGAACAGAATATAGCCAGATGAATCTTGTTTTCTTTGATCTTTTTATCCATATCTTCATAATCCATTCTCCAGATCCCTTTTTCATCTAGAATTAATGGACTATCAATTGCTTTTCTTCCCGTTGAATTGAATACTGAAGTAAATCCAATATAAGTAGGGGAATGGACAAGAATGCATTCACCTGGTGCCGTAAATGCCTGTAAGGCAGTACTAACACAACCTAGCACGCCATTTTCATATCCTATGTTTACATTTTCAATTCCTTCTATACCATTTCTAGCGTATTGCCAGTCTTTAATCGCATCAAAGTACTTTTGTGGCAGCATAAAATATCCAAAGTGGGGTTCGTTGATTCTTTCAACAATCGCATCCTGGATGCCTGGAAATACAGGATAGTTCATGTCGGCAACCCACATTGGTAATGTGGTAAATCCTTCTTTTATCTCTACATTATCATAAGGGATTATATCCAGGGCAATGGCATCATGTCCTTTTCTGTTTAATCTTGATGTAAAATCGTATTTCATAAAGAGACCTCCTTCCTATATTATAATTGATAATCACTATAAAAACAGTGTAAAATACAATATAGAAATGAGGTGGCGAATGAAAATATTATTTTTTGACTGTGCAAGTGGTATTAGTGGAAATATGACACTTGGTGCTTTGATGGACCTTGTTGAAAATGGACAGGAATATCTTGTTACAGAATTAAATAAATTGAATGTAGATGGATATCATATCCACTTTTCTAAGCAGAATAAAAACGGAATATTGGCCAATTATGTAGATGTACACTTAGAAGGACATCATCACGATCATGGACATCATCATGAACATAGAAATCTACAGGATGTAGAATCGATTATAAATCAAAGTGAAATTGAAGAAGAAGCAAAAAATCTGGCCAAAAGAATTTTTATGCGCGTTGCCTTGGCAGAAGCAAAAGTGCATGGAAAGCCAATTGAGGAAGTGCATTTTCATGAAGTGGGAGCGATTGATTCGATTGTGGATATTGTCGGATGTGCTATTTTGATCACAAAGATTAAACCAGATGCCATATATTCGAGTGTTGTCAATGATGGATATGGATTTATAGAGTGTGCCCATGGAACAATCCCTGTTCCTGTACCAGCAACCTGTGAAATCTTTGCGAATCGGAAAGCGTTGACCAGACAAATTGATGTGCCTACAGAATTGGTAACACCAACAGGGGCTGCCATCATCAGTGAACTAGCCTGTTCTTTTGGAAAAGCACCCGTTATGTCTATGGATAAAATTGGTTATGGATGCGGATCAAAGGATTTACCAATTCCAAATGTATTGCGGGTTATGCAAGGGAAAATGGAAGCAGAAGAGGATACAGTCACAATCATTGAGACAAATATTGATGATACAACGCCGGAAGTATTATCGTATACGATGGAAAAGCTGTTTGAAAAGGGAGCGTTAGATGTATTTTATACGCCAATCTTTATGAAAAAATCAAGGCCTGCTTATCGCATGAATATCATCTGTAAGAATGAATGTTTAGAAACGATGAGAGATATCTTATTTCTTCATACCACAACCATTGGTATGCGTTATCGAAAAGAAAAACGATTTGTTCTACCAAGGGAGATTGTAGAAAGGGATACACCATTCGGTAAGGTGCACTTTAAGAAGGTAACACATCTTGATAATGTATATTACTATCCAGAATATGAGGATGTGAAAAAAATTAGCAACGAAAGGAATCTTTCGATTAAGGAGGTATATAGAAAGTTATGAGTTGGGAAGTAAGCATTTTATATTGGATTCAGGAAACACTTCGTGGACCTGTCATGGATTATATTAATTTTGGACTTACATATCTTGCTGAAAAAGGCATTGTTCCCATTCTTGTCTGCCTGATTCTTATAGCGATGAAGAAGACAAGAAAGATTGGAATCTTCTGTGCTGTTGTGCTTGCCGCATCTGCTTTGGTAAATTCTGTGATTATTAAAAATATAGTATGTCGACCAAGGCCATATACAAGCAATACTATTCTGCATCCGTTAGTGCTGATGAAGGACTATTCGTTCCCATCTGGACACACATGCGCTGCTTTTGCGATATTCTTTGGATTAAAGGATTTTGTGGATAAGAAATATGCGATTATACTTTGTGTACTTGCATGTCTGGTTGCTTTCTCTAGAATGTATTTAGGGGTACATTATCCAACTGATGTTCTATGTGGGGCTCTTGTTGCGTTTATCACCTATCTGGTTGTCAAGAAACTCATGCCTGAGCAAAAGCCTGAATAAGAAGTAGAAAAGGGGTGCACTATGGATCGAAAAGATAAAGTGTATAAGCGTATATCTGAAAGTGAAAAGCCTATTTCTGGTGCTACCCTTGCTAGGGAATTCAATGTATCCAGACAGGTAATTGTACAGGATATTGCCCTTTTAAGAGCGCAGAACAAAGAGATTGTATCTACCCATACAGGATATATTGTAAAGAATTCAAATGTTTCAAGATGTATTCATGTCAATCATGAAAAAAAGGATACCGTGAATGAATTGAATGCGATTGTTGATTGTGGTGGCATCATTGAAGATGTATTTGTAAAACATGAAATTTATGGAACATTAAAAGCACCTTTAAATCTTAAGAATCGCTATGAAATCGAACAGTTTCTAAAGAGCATGGAAAAAGGGGATTCTAAATTATTAACGGATCTTACCTCAGGTGATCACTATCATACAATCAGTGCTATAAACAATGAAATTCTTGATCTTATAGAAATAAAATTGATGGAATTAAAAATCTTAGTCAAATAACGACTAAGATTTTTTATAAATTAAATTTGTCTCTTTGTTTATCCCTGTAGATCTGAAATAGCACAACAAATAGGGCTAATATCATATTTGTGATGATATTGATTGGGTTTCCTCTGACATAGTTGATACCACAGAATAGGGCAACACAGATTACATATAAAGCTAGATATTTTCCGATTTTGTTCATATTGATCACCATATCCATTATAAAGGAAATAGTTAAAATAATCATGTTCTTTTTCTGTGATATAATCTATATATGCAAATACCTGAAAATATATTATTAAAAGCAAAAAGAGATTGTAAAGGAGTAGCCTTCATTATCTGGGTTTATCTGATTGTATCGTTAGCTTCCTCCCTGTTATTTAAGTATCTGGATACACAGAGTCCATTAAGTGATCGAACAATCAATATCGCATCCTGTATTGTTGCGATATTGGCAATGACATCTGCAATTTTCCTTGCGGTTAAAAAGTATGGCTTTAAAATCAAAAAGAAATATTTCATTAAGAATTTTTCAATCTCGATTATTCCATTAATGGTTGTTGTTATATTTGGATTGAACTTCATCAACAATTTAATTATGCTTGTGATTAGCTATCTATTTAATGTTTCAACAGCACAACCTGAATTTATCTTTGGGGATGATAGGATTGCCAATGCTGCATTGGTTGTTTCAGCTGTTGTGATAGCACCAATATTTGAAGAACTTCTTTTTAGAGGAGCTATTCTGAGGATTCTAGATCGATACAATCATACGATTGCCATTATCAGCAGTTCTATTTTATTTGCGATGTTACATGGATCATTAGCGCAATGGACATATACATTTGCTTTAGGGCTGATTCTAGCGTATCTCTCGTTGAAATATGATTCCTTGCTTCTTCCTATGAGTATACATTTTGTGAACAATATGATTTCTGTATTAATGACTATCTACTATAACGATTTTATGGCATTGCTTCTTATTGTTCTTATGTTAAGTGGAGTTGCAGCATTGATCTATTTGATCTGGCGCAATAAACACCTGTTTAAAATCCAGCGTGATTGGAATTACCCATTTTTCCAATATATTTTTTTGAATCCATTCATGATTGGAATTCTAATTATAAACATTATTAAAATTCTAATGGAAATGTTTAAATATTACATATGAAAGGTTTGAAATGATCAAACCTTTTTTCCTTTGTATTCATCTTCCAGTATCTTACTGATTTGTTGAGGGCTTTCTTTACACCCATTATTTATCCATTTTTTAATAATAGCCATTAGACCAGCCTTAAAGAATTCAATGTGATAGTCCATATAATCATCAGTTCCATAATATTGATTCACTATTTCCTTGTCTAAATTGGAATCAAAACGATAAAGAAAATCAAAATCCAATTTAAGTAAAAGTTTATAGAAGGAAAGGTTCTCCTGGATGTTTTCAAATAGAGGGAGAAAGTTAAAGGAATGTTTTCCAGATTTTGATTCTTCAGGATAAAGATGAAGCAGGTTTTCAAAGGCTTTGCGTTTAATCTCATCAGCTAAATCATATACATCTATATAATTGGCATAGAAGGTTGAACGGTTCACTTTTGCCATTTTTACGATATCCGTTACATTGATTTCATGAAGTTCTTTTTTCTCTAATAGGAGAAGAAAAGCATCTTCAATTCTTTTCTGTGATTCTTTTTTTCTTTTATTATTAGGTGTATTCATACATTTTCTCCTTTATTCCAACATTTTAGATATATCTGTTGATTGAATTTAATCATATGCTGGAATTATACTATATACGTAATAAACAAACAAGTGTTGGAATAAATGGGTGATATTTATGAAAAATAACTTAGAACTATTAGAAAAAGGATCGTATGGAAAACTATTATTGAATTTATGCCTTCCAACAGTGGTCATAATGATTGTAATGGTGATTTACAATATGGCAGATACATTTTTTGTTGGACAGATTGGAAATCCTGATATGCTGGCAGCAGTATCTTTGTGTACTCCTATATTTACTATTTTATCGGGATTGGGAACGTTGTTTGGCAATGGTGGATGTACATTGATTTCTCTATGCTTAGGAAAAGGAGAAAAACAGAAGATTGAATATGTGAATAGCTTTTGTTTCATAGGTGCAATCTGTACGGGATTGGTTTTTATGATTGTAGTATTATGTTCTATAAATTATCTTGTAGAATTATTAGGGTGTGATGTTAATACAGTAGAATATACAAAAAATTATTTTCGCATTATCGCGATCGGTGCACCAGCTGTTATGTTTAATGGAACATTCTGCAATATCATTCGTGCGGATGGAGCTGCCATCTCATCGATGATCTGCAATATGCTAGGAACGGTGTTGAATATTGTTCTTGATGCCTTGTTTATCCTTGTGTTTAATCTAGGTGTAGAAGGGGCAGCGTGGGCAACAATTTTAGGCAATGTAGCCAGCTGTATATATTTAGTATATTATATGAAGAAAAATGGAACCTATTCAATGTCATTACGGTGGCATCCTGAAATTAAGATGGTTGCAGGCAAAGTAATTGCAATGGGACTTCCATTAGCTTGCAGTACGCTTGTGATGAGTGTATCGAATATGATTTCAAACTATATGATGATGCAATATGGATCAACAGCATTAGCAGCACAGGGCATTGCAGGAAAACTTGGCATGTTAATTTCGATGTTAGCGATGGGTGTTTGTATGGGGCTTCAACCAGCTATGACATTTGCTCATGGAAGAAAAGACAGAAAACGAATTCAATATATCATAAAAAATACAATGGTTTTTACTTTTGTTGTGGGTGTAACAATTGCCGTTCTAGGCTGTATATTCCGTAAAAATATAATCAATGCGTTTATTAACAATCCGGATATTATGAAATACGGGCAAGTTATGATATTTGGTGCGTTAATTGTTGGTCCGATTGCAGGATGGTATCAGCTTACACAGGTTTATCTACAAGCTACAGAAAACCCGAAATATGCCACGATTGTTGCGCTTCTTGATAAAGGGATATTCTATTTACCAATTCTTCTGGTTTTTGCAAGGGTGTTTGGCGTTTATGGAATTGCCTTTGCCCAGCCAGTTACAACAATCTTCTCTCTAATTGTAGGATTTATATTTTGCATGCAGACAAATAAAAAAAGTGTAAGACTAAAATCAACATGTGATATGAAAAAATAAATTCCACAAAGGGACAAAATCATTTTGGAATCAAAATAATTATAATTTATTAAAAAAGTATTGACATTATATGCATGTGATGATAATATAATTGAGCATTCAGCAAATACGGGCCTGTAGCTCAGGTGGTTAGAGCGCACCCCTGATAAGGGTGAGGTCGTTGGTTC
>JABUSD010000355.1 GCA_021442845.1 Holdemanella sp. | reverse complement strand
CTGATTGGAGCGCCTCCAGGTTATGTTGGCTATGATGAAGGTGGACAGTTGAGTGAAGCTGTACGAAGAAATCCATATTCGATTGTATTGTTTGATGAAATTGAAAAGGCACACCCGGATGTATTCAACGTACTGTTGCAGATTCTGGATGATGGACGCATTACCGATTCAAAAGGGGTAACGGTAGACTTTAAGAATACGATTATCATTCTGACAAGCAATTTAGGAAGCCAATATGCATTTGAAGGGGGAAATCTATACGATAAGTATATGAATGAGGTAAAAAGACACTTCAAGCCAGAATTCATCAACCGTATTGATGAAATCGTTGTGTTCAATGCCTTAGATGATTCAGCATTTATAAAGATTGCCCATAAGTTTATCAACCAGCTTAAAAACCGCTTGGCAATGCGTGATATCGTATTGGAAGTCAGTGATGTGGTCTATGAAAGAATTGCACAGACAGGCGTTGATCCACTTTATGGTGCAAGACCGATGAAACGATATATCCAGAAGCATATTGAAACAAGAATAGCCCGTAAGATCATTGAAACATCAACATTAAAGGATGCGACAATCTATGTAGATGTCGAAAATGGCGACTATACGATTACGATACGATAAGGAATGGTTATCAAATCATTCCTTTTTATGTATCCGCTTACATTGTTCCTTTACAAGTGTAAAAGTGTATCATATACTAAATTTAGAGAAGTTGTGTAGACAACAGAAAAGGAGAACATATGGCATTAAGTAAAGATTTTTTATGGGGTGGTGCTACAGCTGCCAATCAGTATGAAGGTGGATGGAACGAAGGTGGAAGAGGCCTTTCAAGTGATGATGTTGTGACAAATGGTACACATACAGTTCCACGTTGCCTGACTTATGTAAATAAGAAAGGTGAAAAAGTTAAAACACCAATGTTTGTAGGTGCTGATTTTGAAGATGTAGATCACTTCGAATGTTTTGATGATTGTTTATATCCAAATCATATGGCAACTGACTTCTATCATCATTATAAAGAAGACATCGCCTTTATGGGAGAAATGGGATTCAAATGCTTCCGTCTTTCTATCGCATGGTCAAGAATTTTTGCCAAAGGTGGTATGCCAGGTGAAGAACCACTAGAAGAAGGATTGCAGTTCTATGATAATGTATTTGATGAATGTGCTAAATATGGAATTGAACCATTAGTCACTTTATCACATTATGAAACACCACTTGCGCTAACAGAAGCATGGAACTCATGGGCAGACCGTAGAACAATTGACTGCTACCTACGTTATGTTGAAACGGTATTCAAACGCTATAGTGGAAAAGTTAAATACTGGCTAACATTCAATGAAATCAACTGTATCGAATTAGGACCATGGATGGCTGCTGGTGTATTGACAACAAGCAAACAGGTTAAGATGCAGGCTGCTCACCACCAGTTTGTGGCAAGTGCAAAAGCTGTTAAATTAGGACATGAAATCAACCCGGATTATAAGATTGGATGTATGTTAGCTTATATGCTGATGTATCCATATTCATGCAATCCAGAAGATGTACATGCAGCTTGGAAAGGTACATTAAACAATGTATTCTATACAGATGTTCAGTGTAGAGGATATTACCCATCCTATCGTTTAAAAGAATTTGAACGTGAAGGAATCGTAATCCAGAAAGAACCAGGAGATGACGAAATCCTTAAGGAAGGAACTGTAGACTTCTTATCATTCTCATACTATATGTCAATGGTAGCTGCTGCACCAGATACAAAAGCAGACAAAGCCGATGGTGGAAATCTTTTCTCAGGAATCAAGAATCCATATCTTAAGGCAAGTGACTGGGGATGGCAGATTGACCCAACTGGATTAAGAAATGCATTGAATACTTTATATGACCGTTATCAGATGCCACTATTTGTAGTTGAAAATGGTTTAGGTGCATTCGATAAGATTGAAGAAGATGGATCTATCCACGATACATATAGAATTGATTACCTAAGAGATCACATCAAAGCGATGGATGCAGCTGTAAATGAAGATGGTGTTGATCTAATGGGATATACGATGTGGGGATGCATTGACTTAGTATCCGCTTCAACGGGAGAAATGGCAAAACGTTATGGATTTGTTTATGTTGACAAATACGATGACGGAACGGGTGACTATAGCCGCCGCAAGAAAGATTCATTTGAATGGTATAAGAAAGCAATCGCTTCACAAGGAACAGATTTAGACTAATCCTATAAAAAAAGCCGAGGAAAACTCGGCTTTTTCATTAGAAGAAGAATAGACAGGTTGCGATTAATAGCTGTCCAATGTAATACAAGGAGACATTGGCAATACGTAAAGTGAATTTCTGTTCTTTTCCAAATGTATTTAGAATTAAGATGATATCACTGAGTAAGAATAGGATTGCTCCAATCATAAAGATGAAAGAACCCAATGTCTGATGGGTAAGCATATTGGAAAAGGCAACACAATTCATCAATACAATGGCTCCAATATAGAAGATTCCAAATAGTTTGAATGCCTTCGCTGCGGTAATCTTTGAAAATATCCATTTCAATAACAGGAAGGAAATAATAATACAGGCACCTATATCCATATATAGATGTCTTAGATGCATACAATATGGAATCAATGCATAAAGATAAACGATATGTCCAGATAAGAAGACAAGGATTCCTATTAAGAATATCAGTTTTCCTTTCTTTTCAAAGACAAAACGAAGATTTAAAAGAATATCGGCAATCATTCCCAGTGTTAAACCGATGCATATCCATTTAGAAAAGATAGGATCCATGCTAAATTGACCTGAATAGAATCCAAGGATTACAAAACAAAGGGAAGCCATTCCTTTAAGAAGAACTGCTTTTTTATATTGTTTTCGATATTCGGCATTTAAAAAGGAAACCATATTTAAAAGACAAGCTAAACATATGAAAAAGAGTATAGGCATAATAAGATTCCTCCTAATCTAATTATGAAGTCTTCCTTGCTCATTTTCAACATGGGAATGTTATAATATATACAAGAGGTGATGAGGAATGTCAGTATTAAGTGATTGGATTAAGGAAAGTAAACGAATTGTATTTTTCGGTGGAGCCGGTGTATCAACGGAAAGCAATATTCCCGATTTTAGAAGTGATAATGGGTTGTATAAGAAAAAATATCGATACCCAGCGGAAATGATGTTGTCACATAGCTTCTATTTAGATAATCCACAGGAATTCTTTGAGTTCTATTTCAACCAGATGATCTATAAGGATGCTATGCCAAATAAAGCCCATTTAGCTTTGGCAAAGCTAGAAGAGATGGGAAAATTAAAAGCGGTAGTAACCCAGAATATTGATGGCTTACATCAAAGTGCGGGTTCTAAAACTGTCTATGAGCTTCATGGTTCGGTATTAAGAAATACATGTACAGGCTGCCATAAAAAATATACATTGGAAGAAATCATGGAATATCGTGATGATAAAGGGATTCCACGATGTCCGAAATGCGGTGCTATCATTAAGCCAGATGTTGTTCTTTATGAAGAAGGATTGGATCAGTTTACAATCTATAATGCCGTTGAAGCTATCCAGAATGCCGATATGCTGATTATTGGAGGAACATCACTTGCGGTTTATCCTGCAGCAGGTCTTGTCGAATATTTCCATGGCAAGCATCTTGTATTAATCAATAGAGACCAGACACCAATGGACTATAAGGCAAATCTTGTGATTCATGAATCGATTGGTTCTGTTCTTGATGAAGCAATAAAAGAGTTAGACTAGACATCTAACTCTTTTTTAAACGCAAGGATACATAGGAATACGGGATACAGAACAACCATACCGATTCGAAACAGGATGCTCTGTTTAAAATATTTCGCTATGTGATAGTGAAGGGAAAGAATAAGGATTATAAGCATCACATAGGAAATAAAGGAAGTTAGGAATAAAAAATGATAAGAATCCGTATTCAACGTCAATAATCCTGCGTTTAAGCCAAATAATAAGAATATACATAGATATAGATAAAAGAAGGTTTTCTTCCAGGTACGATTGAATAAAATATATGTATTTAGAATGGGAACCAGGGCTTTCCATCCCTTTTCATTCATCTTTTCAAAAACTCTATATTTCGCATAGAAAAATAGGATGCCAATAGCACAGATAAGAATCCAGATCATATTACTTCACCTTCCTTGCACATAGGAAACCAGCAAGAATGCATACAATGCATAGTAGGGAATAGAATTTAAAATCATTAGATAATCCTGTTGGTACAAAAAGCATTTTCCTTTGATCTTTCATCACAATCTTCTGAATGACTTCTCCATTATCATCGATTGTAAAAGTGATGGATTCCGCCTTTTTATAACCATCAGGAGCCAGTATTTCGCTAAGCGTATAGGATTTTCCAACAACCAGATTATGAATGAGATGTTCCTTGTCTGTGGAAATCCATTCATCCACTATCTTTCCATCTTCATCCCTTACTTCCAGTCTGGCTCCAGGAAGTTCTTTGGAAGAAGAAGCGTCCACCTTTGAAATAGAGACCGTATCTGTTTTTAAATCAATCATGGAAATAATTGAATCTTTTGATACTGTAAAGGGGATATCTTTACTTAATTGATAGTTTTCTTTTGTACTGACTTCATGAAGCGTATAGGTATGGTTTGCTAATAGATTGCGGATGCGATGGCTTGTTTCATATCCATTTTCATCTACGTTGTAATATTGAAATCCATTGATGCATAGACGATAATCATCTTTCTGTCTTTTTAAGGAATAGGAAATATCCCCATCAGTCCATTGGGACTGTCCTTTTGGGATGGAGACAATCTTTTGATGGGTTATCCATTCATCGATAACAGTTCCATTTTCATCAAGAACCTGAAGCAAAGCGCCGTCAACGCAGTTTCCATTCTGATCAATCTTAAAGACTTCTACTGATTCATTTACCATTGAAATAGTTTCTATCGTATCAGGATCATTTATCACAAAGGAAATGGTATTTGCCTTTGCATATCCTTCAGGGGCTACTGTTTCCGTAAGATAATAGGTCTTATTTAACGTTAAATTTTCGACAATATGAGCTGTATCCCCTGAAATCCAGCTGTCTATAACATTTTCATTTTCATCCAGAATGCATAATTGGGCGCCTTTCAATTCCTCCTGTCCGGTTATATCCTTTTTTGAAATCGAAACGGAACCAGACTCGATATGAACCTTCAATTCCATTGATTTTGTGATGGGATAGTTTGCCTTAAAGACATCCTGGCTTGTAGGGGATGCATAGATCTGGCCAGGATAGTCACCATTTCCATTGTAGAAGCAGGAATAGGAAAGTGTCGAATCCACCAGATCACCAATCTCTGCCCATAGTGTTAGAGTGTTTCCCTCTCTTTTTGTATGGATGCCAGGATTTCCATTTTCAACATAACAGGAAAAGATGCCATTCTCATCCGTTAGGGTAATTCCATTTTCAATGCCATAGCCATGGAGGGTAATATCTGCATCCTTAAAGGATACCTCTTCATCCAGTATGGCAAGGCGTGCATTAATGATATCAATCTTTGCCTGGATATTGGCAGGGATTTCCCAACTCGATACAGTTCCATCAATCTCTTGCCAGAGGCGAACCTGGGTAGCCCAATCCATTTCCTGCGATTTGTCAAGGCCATAGCCTAATGCCACGATATACGCTGCTCTTTTTCCTTTCTCTACGCTTACATAGCTGGTTACATCCTGTGGGATGTAATCGGATGCCTGATTAAAGGCAAGCTGGGCTACCTGCGCACAGTATACATACTCATTGTTCAGATAGAGTCTTCCATACCATGTAGAATGGCGTGTTGTCGATCCATTCTGGTAGTAGTATACCTTCCATTGTTCAGGTACATTTTCTTCGATTGTTCCATAAGGTGTTTCAATATCTGTAATCACATAGGAACTTGCCAATACGGGAAAAGATAGAAAAAAACACAGAAAAATGGACGTAAGGATAGCCGGTAATTTTCTAAAAAATGTCATGATTAAAATCTCCTCTCATATATCTATTCTTAGGAATTCCAATTTTTTGATAAAAAAAATGAAAATTTTTTTAGAAATGACGCAAAAAGATGATTTTTGTGCAAAAATGACTGAATTGGCGTATAATGATAGTTATGAATGAAAGGACGGTCCTATGTGGAAGTATCATTGTAAAACACATTTCCTGATAGTCAGCATCGCATTTGTCTTGGGTATTGCTCTTATGGCTGTTACCTATGATACAAGTATGGCCCTATATGGAGAACTGGTAACAGAAATCGCAAAGGACTATCCCGATCTTCAGGCTTTTGGATTCTTTGAGTTCCTAAAAAACAATGCCATTCTGCTTTATATTTCCAGTGGCTTGTCGATTGCGGGGATTGCCAATGCATGTTTATTGATCCAGTATGTCATGCGCAACTTTAAGTTTGGACCATTCCTTTTATTGGCATGTTTATTCTTAGCGCCAACCGCAATTATCACAGCCGGTGTCTTACTTGTTGTTCCAAGCCTTGTTGTCAGTCTGATAGGATGGATTCTTTTGAACAGCGATATAAAGAAGCAGTTAAGAGATGCAGGCTTTGAAAGTGAGAAAGCGATATTTGAATATTATAAATCAAAATATTCTCTCGATGAGAGCATTAAAGATATGGCCCAGAAATGTAAAAAGAATATCTATATTATGGATGCCGTCTATTTATTAGGAATTGTTGCGATTATCACAATCATGACATTTGTCACAAATATGATTGTGCTTGTTGTAGCCTTCTTCTTCTATTCATTTGCCTTTAGCTTATTGATGCGATATAGAGCAGCCTGCACAATTCCAATCACATCCATTCTCTACAATGAATGCGATCCCGGTAAGTGTATATCGGCTATCTATTATTTTTCAACATATCCATTTGGATTCCGCTTATCCAATCATACATTGATGGCATGGGCATTGATTTATATGAATGATCCAAAATTGGCAAAAGCGGTATTGATTCCATATCAGCGAAAAGATGCAGCTAGTTTATTGAGCTATCTTTCCTTGATGGCTTATATCCACTATCTGCAAAAGGATGAGGAAGCATTGAATGAAGTCGCAAAAGAAGTTGAAAAGGTTCACTTGTCATATGGAAAAACAGGAGTCTTTATTCAGAATGAAGAAGTCAATGCCATCCAGAATAAAGTCAAGCTGATGAATGGGGAATTGAATGTCTGTAAGAAGTACTATCTGCAGACACTGCAGAAGGCAAAATTCCCATACCAGCAGGTGGATGCCTGTTACTACATCGCCTTGATTTCCTTTGTGGAACAGGATTATGTCATTGCCAAAATGTATTTTGATAAAGTCGTTAAAATGGGAAATAAAATCTGTTACGTGGACAAGGCAAAATACTATCTATCAAAAATAGAAGCATTAAATCTACAAAAAGAGGAAGCTGAATAGCTTCCTTTTTCAATAAAAAAGACTGTTTGTTCAAACAGCCTATATACTATAAACCCAGGTTTCATCCTTAGGAGGTTCTTTGATATTTAACTCCTGGTTCTTGACACTGACACGAGTACCAGGATTGATGGAGTGTGTTAAGAAAGCGTTGGAACCGACAACAGAGTCATGACCAATGACGGTATCCCCACCAAGAATAGAAGCTCCGGCATAGATGGTAACGTTATCCTCGATAGTAGGATGACGTTTTTTTCCTTTTAGCTTCTGCCCGCCACGAGTGGATAAGGCACCGATGGTAACACCCTGATATACTTTGACATTGTTTCCGATAATGGTTGTCTCACCTACGACAATACCTGTACCGTGGTCAATGAAGAAATTCTTTCCAATGGTTGCACCAGGGTGAATATCAATTCCTGTCAGCTGGTGGGCATATTCTGTCATGATACGAGGAATAAGCGGTACATCCATCTGGTATAGGACATGAGCTAAACGGTTTACGGTAATCGTAAATAGTCCAGGATAGGCAATGACGATTTCCGCAAAGTTTTTGGCAGCAGGGTCACCATCATAGGCAGCCTGCAGATCTCCATTGCATAGTTCACGGACTTCCGGAATTCTTTTAAAGAATTCAATCGATAGATTTCTGGCATAATCCATCAGTTCATCTTTTGTCTTATCTTCAGCAATCGGTGTGGCATATAAGGCAAGGCAGATTTGCTGTGTTAAACGGTAGACAACATCTTCAATCAATGCGGTAATGTTGTTGTTGACCGTATATAGCTTATAATTTGGATCTCTAAGAAAGCCAGGATAGATGATACGCATCAGCTTATCCACAATCGAGTGGATAATATCCTTGTTAGGTTGTCTTAAGATATTTAACTGATCAATATTTCTTTCCTTCTTATAGTCATCCAGAATCAACTGGGCGACATCATGGATATTCTTTTCTACTTCGTTATTCATATTCTTCTCTCATTTCTAATTAAAAACGCAAAAAAAGTATACCTTATCTGGCAAGTTTTTTCCACCAGCACCATAGATAAATTGAAGACAGGCAGGAAAAGGCAATTTCACAAATGGATGTGACATGTCCAAAGAAAAACAGCAGGAAAATACCAAATGCCATCACCATAAAATATCCATACGTTTCCTTATAGGTCGATAGAATTGTCATTGTGCCTAGATATATCCATTCGCCAAAGAAACTTCCTGTACATCCAATCGCAATCCAGACATGGATATCATTCAAAATTGCAGACCCATCGGGATAGTAGGGAATGAAGATGGATAAAAAAAGGAATAGGCATAGGATTCTATGAACACGGATTGAATAGTTCAGATTAAAATGATCCCATATCATTTTTGAATAGTAATAGAAGCCAAATACGGTCGATAAGGACCAGAAGAAATAATAGATGGGATGATGTAAGCTGTTTCCAATATGCGTCTGGTTCTCATAGAAGACATCGGTATAAAAAAAGGCCATTCCATTCAGAATAGGGTTCAAAATAAGGCTGTGAAGGGCAAAATAGTCGATTTTTTTAATTTTCATAAAAATATTTTAAAATTTTTGATAAAAAATCGCAAATTGAAAGAATAGATATATAGGGGGTATTTATAAGGAGATGCTATGAAAGAGTTGTTTAAAGAAATATCGATGACCAATCGCGATTTAACCTTGCAGTTACTATGTCCAGAAAAACTGGAAAAAGAGATGTTTGACAGGATGCATAGCGATGAATATTGTCTAAGCTGTGTACTGGAAGATGAGAAGAGTGCAACCATCCGCTATTCCATATCGCATCTAGTATGCCTTGAAGACTTTATGAAGCAGTACATCTTTGAAAAGGAGGAAGGATATTATTTCTTAGAAAACGTATTGGAAAGAGCCATTGCGACCAATCGCAACAAACCAATCCTCTATGATGCGAGATATATATTTCTAAGTGAGCATGGAGAGGCAGTATATTTTGTTGTTCTGCCTGTTTTGGTTGATCAATGGATGGCACAAAAGGAAAACATTAGAGACTTTGTCAATTATTTATGTACCAATATTCAAACAAATACCACCTTCGAAATTCCAGGGTTTCTACTCCGTTTTCTTGATAGTCCAGAATTTTCCCTACCCAATCTGATTCTTGGCTTAAAAAACATCCAGAAGCTATACTATCCTGCAAAGTTTTCCTTCTTTAAAAGAAGAAAAGAGACAACATTCTACTGCAAGGAACCTATTCATCCCCTTTATCAGATCCAGCAGCCAAGCATACCAGAAGCGATTGGCGAAAAGACAATGCTTCTAGGCATGGAATTTCGCAATTGTGCCTATCTGATAAAAGCGGATGTTCGCTATGATCTGATAAGCGAAGAGATGATTGTCGGACGCTCTATGGCATGTGATATACGCCTGGATGATACATCGATTTCATTGAAGCATGCCAGAATCACATGTGAAGAGAGCCGTTTCTATGTGCAGGATTTAAAGAGTACAAATGGAACGTATCTGGAAGGAAAGAAAGTACAGCGAAAGATGCGCTTAAAGGATGGCATGCATATATCTTTCGCAAATTGCACTTTTGAATTTCATCAATGATATTGCAGAATCAAAGGTTTCATTGGCTTTCCAATATAGAATGTCATGAATGCACAAGAGTGGATATCGTAGAGGATCAGATTACCGGGAAACAATATATCCTGAAATCCATCCGAAAGGATGCAGCCATCTATGTTCATCAGTTCCATAAGGAAGTGGATACATTATCCATGCTGCACCATCCCTATATGCCAGAGATTGTCGATGTCTTTGAAGAGCCATCCACCTATTGTCTGGTGGAAACCTATATCAAAGGCATGTCTTTAAAGAAATGGATATCAAAACATCCGATATGGTTTCAAATCATGAAATATAGGATTTTCTATGAATGTATGAATCGAATTGAATATCTTCACTCACTCCATATTCTCTATATCGATTTTAAACTGGATAATCTTCTGATTGATAAAGGACATGTCTATCTGATTGATTTCAATAGCTGTATAGCCTATGGAAACCGACAGGTGATGCTGGCATCCAGATCGAATCTGGCATATGAATATCAAAACTATGAAGAAAAGGATTATACAAGCGATATCTATGGAATTGGCAATGTCTGCAAATCATGGTTTCCAACGGGATTTCTGCGTTTATTCTTTAAAAAATGTATTCAAAAAAATCCTTCAAAACGCTTTATATCCATTCAGAAAATGAAAAGAGCTTTTCTTGGATTATGCCTATGTCGTATTCTATCTGTTCTAATTCTGGTTTTTTTGTCTGTCTATATATTCTTCCAGAACCAGGTAGAAAGTGATGCGCTGCATGTATATCTAAACAGGAAAGATGTCTCAACATTTATGAATGCCTATACATATACATTGAATAAACAGGAAGGCGATCCCATAGAGAAGATCCAATCCAATCTCTATCTCTGGATAGAGAATGACTGGTTTACAATCCCCATCATTAATTCCAGTTATTCATCTTTTCTGTTAAGACAGGCTATCCAGTCACAGAATGAAGTATATTGCACATACTTTATCGAACGAATGGATACAAATTCGCTTGATGCAAACCTGCATTTAATCCTATTCACAGAGGCAGATACCATCTCGTATGCGCATATTCAAGATTATCTTGAAGAGATTGAAACCCATAAACTCTCCTATAATGATGAAATTGATTCTATGAATACGCTATTAACCATTCTATTAAACCGGCAGATTGTTCTGGAAAAGAACGATAGAGACAGATTCTTTCAGCTGCATGCATCTTATAGGAAGCCATGTGAAAAGATGGAAGATACCATCTATAAATTTCTGGAATACTATCTGTTCTTACAGAATCAAGGCATCGAGATTCCTTCAATACCCCCTTATTATGAAGAATCCTTTCAGGATAATGAAAAGATTCAGCTATTAATCCAATACACAAGGAGATCCATATGATTACACAAATGCCAATCCAATATGAAGACATACCCCAGATTGAACTATTTCAGTCAGAAGATCAGATCTATTATCTTTCCCATGAAAAATATGGATCCATTAAATTCTATGCGAATGGAGAAGAGATCAATCTATCCACCTATCATCTATCTTATGGCAATACGAATATTGCTTATGAAATCTATGACTTTGATGATGTACTTATTGGAACAGGAAATAAAGTATTTACCTATGATATCCAGGCCCCTGTTCTAACATGCAGTGTGAATGGATATGAAATCGAAGATGTACTTTATCTAGAAGAAAAACAGATACTGGAACTATCTATAGAGGATGTATCCGATGTAATGACATCCATCTTTGTAGATGGGATGCCAGTTCCACTTCAGGATCATTGTATATGTGTTGATAAGGAAAATAAGCAGATTGATATTGAATGCATCGATGCATATGGCAATACAGTGACAAGAACCATTGCCATCCAGACAGTTGAAAGACCAGTGATAAAGACTTCGATTGAAAATGATAGCTATACCGCTATCGATACCATTGCATTTATTACGGAATCAAAAGAACTAGAAATGAAGGTTTTAAAAGATGGAGACATCATCGATGAAATCCCTTTTGAAGATACATATATCCTAAAGGAAGCAGGCGAATATCAGTTTAATGTATTTTATAAGACAATATCCTATCTATCATGGGATGTACTTCATCTAAACTATACAAATATAAAACCAGTCATTTCAATTGATACACAAGCGGATATTACTAATCATGATATGGATGTATCCATATCCTATAGTGGTGATCATATAGAGACAATGGAAGCTTATATCAATGGAGTACGAATAGAAGATTTACAATCCATTCATTTATCCGCCATTGAAAATGGAAGTATAAGCTATACCATTGAAGCCTATGTTGAAGATCTATTCCATCAGAAAGCAGCTATTACGAAAACCATTCATATTGATACATTGATACCGGAAGGTACCTTTCTATTTGGAAACAATCCTGTAAAGGATTCCATCAGTTTTATTGATCTGCTTCCTATTGAATTTAAACAGAATAAAGCGATGACAATAGTGAAAAGCTATGTCTATGAAGGAAAGGAATATCAGGATCTATCGTTGGAAGAGATGCTTATGATGATGCAGGAAAACACTTCGATGATATCAACATATGTATTAAGCGATGCAGCTGGCAATACAAATACCATCACCATGACATGGATAAAACTGAAGAAGGTGCTGGAAACTGTGGATACTGGATTATCAACGCAAAATGTTGTCTATGAAAGAGTATGGGAAGAAGATGAAAACCATAATCTGATCATGAAATCCCATTCTGTAAAGATTCAGGATAAAACAAAACCCAAAATAAGCATCTTACAGAATAACCAGCAACAGGAAAAACTATGGAAATACAACGATATATGCCGTATTACGATTGTGCAGAATACATATTATTCCAATGACCGCTTTACATCTTTAAAGATTAATGGAAAAGAAATCAAAGATTTTAAAAAGGATACACTGGCAAATATGTATTATGAATTCCCAGTAAAAGGAATCTATTATTCAATAGAGATTCAGGCTATAGATGATTCAGACAATGTGACAACCATGCATAAGACAATCTTTCGCATTCCCATTGTTCCCATGTTGTTAGTCGCATTTGTTCTATGGGCAGGATGGAAATATCGTGAAAAGAGTACTCGTACTAGATAAACAGAACTGTTACTATTTCACATTTCAAAACAGTCATAGTTTTAAAGCACTTCATTTCATTGAAAAAAAAGATTCAATCCATATTGATGAGACTTATGAACTGGATATGAACCAGTCCATCCTTATCGATGCTTATACAATCATGCATTTAGAATCAGACTGGTGCTGGTCATTGATCAAAAATGATGGAAGCCTATCGATAGGAAGGGATTATGACAATGATCTGGTATTATCGCATCCTTCCATATCCAATCATCATGCCATCATTCAAAATGGAATACTTGAGGATTTACAGAGTACCAATGGAACGTATGTCAATCAGGAAAGAATCGAAAGCGTACGTTTAAAGGCGATGGATGAAATATGGATTGTTGATACATGTATTCTTTATTTCCATGATTTTATGATTGTGAATAAGCCTATGGATAGCTATGAAATTCCATATATAGAACCAGAAGAAATCGAATATGAAATCAAAGATCCGGTGGATACAATCCAGTTTTCAACCGAAGTCATTTCTATAGAATCCTTTATCAGTGATACCAGAATAAAGAAACAGGGATGGTTCCAATCCATCGGCTCTTCCATAATGATTCTATTTTCATCGGCTATCTCCATTCTCATCATGTACTGTATCCAGCCTGGGCAGATTGTTCAGCTTGTATCAATGGTTATGATGAGCTTATCTATGTCAATATCATTTATGTTGTATGGACTGTATTCAAGGAATTATAACTGGAAGATGCAAAAGGAGGAAATGGAAGATAGACACAATCTTTATAAGCAGTATCTTCAATCAATTACCACTATGATGACGGAGAAGATGAAACAGTATGAAATGGAATGTAGAAAACTAAAGGATGAATGTATTCATCTAAACCATTCCTTTTTGAAGTATCCATCCTTTTTGATTGGCTTTGAGAAAAAAGAACTCTTTACAATCCAGTCAAAACATCCTGGCTATCAGAATATGGAACATCCCCTCTATAAATATCTTGAAAACTGGAAACAGGAACAGGAAGTATGCACACTCCATCCGATATGGTTTGAAAAAGACAAAATCACATCGATACGACTTAAGGAAGGCGTTGTTGAAATGCTTTTCTTACGGTATGCCTATTCTTCCATCCAGCAAAAAGTTGTCATTCTAAGCAGGCAAGCCTATCCTTTTCTAAGTCATCCACTATGTACCTATAAGATGCATAGGTTATGGATTCATGATGAAGAAAGCTATAAGCAGATTGAACCATTGTGTAGTGAAGAGATGATTTATTTCATTCTGGATGAATATTATTATTCCTGTCTGAAGGAAAAATGCCATACTGGAATTCTGTTTTTAGAAAAGGAAGGAATGGATATAGATGTAGTTGCCTATGATCTGAATACATATAGGGAAACGCTTCAATATGCTTTGGATTATCAGCAGGAAATATCATCGCTTCCTTACTTTAGAACGGAAAGGAAAAAGGATTTGAATCTCAAGGTATGTCTTGGCTTTGATGAAAAGAAAAATCCTATTGAAATGGACTTCTCTGAAAAAGGGCATGGACCGCATGGTTTAGTAGCCGGAAGTACAGGATCGGGGAAAAGCGAATTGTTGTCTTCTATATTGATGCAGCTTGTATTACAGAACACCGATGAAAATGTGCAGCTGATAGTAATTGATTTCAAAGGGGGAGCCTTAGGAAATATTTTTAAGAGTTTTCCGCATTTAAAGGGATTTGTGACAAATCTTGAGAAGAAGGATATCAATCGATTCATCATCAGCATGGATGCTATCCTTGAACAAAGGCAGCAAAAACTGGCATCCTTTCAAAAAAGATATTCCCATCTTCCTAGCCATATTGATGTTTATAACCAATATGAAAAACCAATCTCCCATCTCTTTCTTGTCGTTGATGAATTAGCCCAGTTAAAGAATCATTTTCCCGAAGTCATCCCAAAACTAAAGGAAATTGCCCGTATAGGAAGGTCTTTAGGCATCCATCTGATCTTAAGCACACAGAAGCCAACAGGGGTAGTCGATGATCAGATTTGGGCAAACTCTAGCTTTCAGATCTGCTTAAAAGTTGCTAATAGCCAGGATAGCCGCGAGATTCTGCATAATGATATGGCAGCCTATCTAAAGGAAACAGGAGAATTCATTTTTCAATCGGGCATATCTTTACAGAAAAAAGGCAAAGGCCTCTATCTTCAGCAATGCATAGATGAAAGTGAATCTATAGAGGTTAACAGCTATGACATTCCAATCCAGGAAATTCCATCAACGACCATTCTTGATTCGATTTTAGAAAACCAGAAGCCATTTTCACCAGACTGGCTGATCTGTCCTTCTTTAAGTGAATATGCCTTCCAGAATGAAAATATCATTTATGATGACATTTATCATCGAATCCAGCCAGAATATATATTTGATAGAGATCCAGTCTGTTTTATCACATCCGATATGCCAAAACTATCAAAGCTTCTCATTGGTTATCTTCAATTCAATCCAATTGGCACATATAAGCTATCCTTTGATGAATATGTAGATATTCATTTCCATTCCTTGAATGATTTAACTCATCTTCATTCCATAAAAGATCCATGTACATTTCTAGTCTATATTGAATTCTATGAAGATTTATTGTATTGGAGTGAATATCTTTTCCATGAAACAATACGCATTATTCTGATATTGGATCATATGGATACAAAGTATGTAAAGATTCTATCGCGAATTCCTGTTCATAGCCACTATCATTGGATGGATAAGGAATGGGTATATCTATACTATGCCAATGCGATGAATGTAAGAGATGCCATGCACTATGAAAATGGCATATGCATGGATACGGTTGTATATGAGATGAAACTAAATGAATCAAAAAAGATGGATAAACGAAAGGAAAGCCGTATTCATCTTGAAAAGGAAAAGCGCATTCCGTTAGGCTTTTCAAAGTCCCATCAGAAGGTATATAGAGATGAAAGTCGAAGTCTTCTTGTCTGTTATGTCCAGCAATCTGTGAAGCATAAAATTGATGAATTATTTAAAGGGAAAACAATCTCTTATGATATGGAAGAAGATTTTGATATCTGTATTTTAAATCTGATCGAGGATAGTACATCCCTTTCATCAAAAGCCTATCTGTTGAAACAATTTGATGTGGATGTACTATGGGTAGGACAAGGATTTATGGAATATGGATATGGATTAAAAAGAAAGTGTTATGAAACAGGTATATATGACATGATCTACTGGCATAAACAGGAATGTATTTTATTGGATTGGAGTTAATATGAATCGTTATTTATTGCATTTTAGAGTATTCAACAGCACAAAGGTTCATGATGTATGGATAAAGGAAAATGGAAGTGTATCGCTATTTTTAGAAGATATATTGAAATCCTGGAATGTGGATGATACAAGCTATGAACATTTCTTCTATCATTGTGAGAATGCATGTGTTGTTGATGTGAATAAGACATGGAAGAAAAACCATATTCTTCCAGGGGACCATTTAATTTTATTGTGAGGTAACAAACTATGCAGATACAAGTAAATTATGAAGAAGTTTATCAGCAGGGACAATACCTGAATACACAGGCAAGTCGCTACAATGAGCTGATTGTGACAATCTATTCCCGTATGCATGAAATACAGGATGTATGGACGGGAAAGGATTCCATGATGTTTATAGAAAAGGCAGAAGCCTTCCATCCGCAGTTGCAGCAGATGGTTCAGGTTATTGAATCTTATGCGTCTGTTCTAATGAAGAGTGCATCTATGTATGAAACCATAGAACAGGATCGTATTATGCAGGCAAGCCAGCTTGCCTAAGGAGAAAAGACTATGAGTCAAATTCGTGTTTCGTCAGATGAAATCATTCAATATGCCAACCAGCTCCGTTCTTTAAAGAATGAAGTCTTGCAGGTGTTTAATGATGTGAAAAATAGAATGAATCAATTGGAAACAAGCTGGTCATCACCAGCCTCTCATCAGCTTCAGTCGCAGTTTGAAAGGTGCTATCCTAGCTTTCAGGGATATGTTGACGCCATTGAATCGTATGCATCGTATTTAGAGATCAGTGGAAGAACATATCAGGAAAACGAAGAGATGTTACAGACATCCTTTCAACAATGACAAGCATAGCGTATTATCAATCTTTATTGGTTCGCCTTCATGAATTAAAAGGTGAGCTTCCTAGCCTTTGCTGTTCACAGGAAGAACTTCAGTTTGTCAGTGCATCCATTGATCGGCTCATCAATCAGATTTATGTACAGATGAACAATGTAGAAATCTATGAAAGTAAACACAGACAATCTTAGAAGCGTTTCCCAAAGCCTATCGCAAAGTATCCAGTATATGCTCTTTGAAGATATCAATCTGAATAGTGGTCATGCCCAGATTCTGAATCATCTTCAACAGCTATCCAATTATTTCAATCAGGGCGCCATTGTCATTGAAACCAATGAGCAGAAGACATCCAGTTTCTTTCAATCCGGGAAATCCAATTCATCTTTCAAGACAGACTGGAATATTGTATCGATCTTTCAGAAAAAGGAAAAGCCGGTCCGAATCAGTGAAACCTATGAATATTCTTTTGGACAGGCATCCTCCAATATCTATGAAGACTATCTGCAGGCAGGTGCATCGCTCAATGCGATTGATTTTCTAGCGGAAGGCAAGTGTGAATTCTATCTATGGAAGGATAAGCTCTTTAACCCAAAGGCATTGCTGGATGGAAGCCTTTCCTTATCACTGTTAAGTGGAAGTGCCTATACAAAAATAGGAACCAGCAACATCAATGCATATGCCAAGGGGAAAGTGGATTTAGGTGTCGTTTATGGAAATGCCAGCGCCATTATCTGCCAGGAGGAACAGACATTCTCCTTTGGATTTGGGGCAGCCCTGGTTAGAGGAAAAGCATCGCTTGCCTTTAATCTGTTTGGTGCTTCTATCACACTGACAGGAAGAGGGTCTATCGGTTCAACGGAATTGAATATGGAATATTCGCATAAGAACAGGGAATGGATTGTAGGTACGGATTTAGGCTTTATCGCAGGCTTAGGATTTGAAATAAAGGTTGTATATTAAAGGAGGTTATGATGAAGGAATTATTACCAATTGGTTCCATTGTGAAAATCAATGCGGTTGAGAAGCGATTTATGATTATCGGAAGAATTCAGAAACTGAATGACAAACCAGATACCGTTTATGATTATGCAGCCGTAATCTATCCAGAAGGATATATCAATGCTGAAGCTGTATATCTATTCAATCATGAATCCATTCAGAATCTGTATTACATCGGTATGCAGGATCTGGAGGAATTTGAATACCGTCATGTATTACAGGAAGAAATCAGAAAATTAAGTCGATAAAAAAGCTGCAGGTAATTCTGCAGCTAATTTTTATTCTGTTTCTGTTTCTGCTAATTCAGGGTGTGATACAAGATATTTAGGTGTATTCACCTTCATATAATCGAAGATATCCTGATCATGAATCTTGAAATCGTATTTCTTTAGATAGTAAAGAAGCGCCTTATCATTGATTTCTGTATCCGAAGCTATGATAGAATCCATAACCTGAGAAAGGATTTTATCATAATCATTGTCAACTAGAATAGCTACATAAGAATATAGGTAGTTGACTTCTTCTTCTCCATCAAACTTGAAGACTTCATCAATAACCCCTGTTTTTTCGGCTTCATATAAAGTGTTGATCAAACGTGTTGGCAGGGTAAGATTTGTTGTGATGACTGTATCTGCATTTGTATAGGTAGCATCGGCACTCTTATATGTGTTATAGACTTCTTCCGGGTCGGTTCCATCCTTTAATGCCTGTAAAGCTTTCTTTGCGGTTTCTTCATCATCGCATTCAAGAATCTTAGCTACACTTGGCTTATATGTTGTTCTGATTTCTTCTTTGTTGTCTTCAAAGTATTTCTTTGTAAGGGCTGTGCTTTGTGCACTTCCCATTAGGACACGGTTGATATAATCATCTTTATCCTTATATCCAAGGGAAATAAGCTGGCTTTCTAAATCGGTATAATAAGTCAATAATTCTTCATATTGCTTATTCGCTTCTTCCTTGATTTCATCTGTGATTTCTACATTTTTGTCATAGACTTTCTTTTTCACAATCTCCATAACCATTGTACTTCCATTGGAAAGCTTATCACATTCGTATTCATCACCCAATGTGATGGTTGTATCACCAATTGTCATGATGACATCATTCTTGTTCTGAAGATTTGTTGTAGCACTTCCACATCCAGCTAGAAGCAATGAACATGAGATTAAAGCTAATGCGAACTTTTTCATTGCTATTCACCTACTTTCATTGAATTGATATATGCATCAATTTTCTTCTTTGCATCTTCGTCTTTGAATTCAATCTTCAATTTAGAAGCATAGAAATCAATGACATCTAAATCAAGGTTTGCATTGTGTTCAAGGAATGCATAAAGGACAGAACTTGAAACATCCTCATCTTCTGATTCAAACAATGTCTTGACATCGGTTTCATTGACATAGACTCTATACAGTGTTGTTGTACCAGTACTTTCATTTACTACAGTTACCCAATCCGATGTCTTTCCTTTTTCGGTCTTGATTGCAGCATCCAGCAAGTTCGTATCCAATGTTGTATCGGACTTATCTACATAACCATAAAAGCCTTTGTTTGGAGCTGTTGTCGTGTCATCGGAGAAAGCTGTTGCAGCACTTTCAAAGGAACCGTCCTTGATTTCCTTATCGATGTTTTCCTTCTTTGTCTTTTCTTCATCGGTAAGATTTTCTGCATCAGATACTGTCATAGTGATGATAGAGATTGTACGAGGACTTTGTGCTTCTACATTTGCCTTTAAGGCATCGAAGTTATCCGTAACATATGTAAAATTAAGTTCTTTTTCCATAATGCTATTTAAGCAGTAATCATAAAGTGCAGAATTTCCCGTGAATCCATAGCTTGCAAGTTCAGCTGCAATTGTCACTTCATAATCTTCTCCATACGAACTCTTAACATTGGAACGAATTGTTGATTCCATTTCTTTGGCTTCGTCTTTCATTTCATCTGTCACTTTAACGGATTGTGCAATTACAGCATTTTTATATAGGTTGTATAGCACACTTCCATCAAAATCTTTTTCTTCATTGAAGAAATCTTCAGCTGTAATGGCTTCACCATCTAATGTGGCAAGTACATCTTTTCCATCCGCTGATTTCGATGATACATTGTATTTGTTTCCGTCATAAATGAAGAAACCTACAAATGCGATCATGATGATGGCAATAACACCAACAAACCAGTTGTCTTTAATAAAATCTGGCATATAGTACCTCCTGATTTCCGAATATTAAAATTATACGATTATTATCAAAAAAATGCAATGAACCACGAGATGTATCAATTGAGATTTATTTCCTTTTTTGTTAATATAGATTAGCAGGAAAGAAGGATGAAATATGTCAGAATTAGTGATTGAAAATCTTCATGTATCCGTAGAAGATAAAGAAATATTAAAAGGTTTATATTTAACGATCCGTTCCAATGAAAGACATGCCCTTATGGGACCGAATGGAAACGGAAAATCAACATTGCTTGCCGCTATAATGGGAAATCCAAAATATACAATAACAGAAGGAACAATCACATTGGATGGGAAGAATGTTCTCGAGATGGAAGTCAATGAAAGAAGCAAGGCAGGTTTATTTCTGGGTATGCAATATCCAAGTGAAATCTCAGGAGTTACAAACTCGGATTTCTTAAGAAGTGCAATCAACGCCAGACAGGAAAAGCCGATCAGCTTATTCAAATTCATCAAGGAAATGGATAAAGCCATTGCCCGTCTGGATATGAAACCGGATTTAGCCCACCGTTTCTTGAACGATGGATTCTCAGGAGGAGAAAAGAAACGCAATGAAATCGTGCAGATGATGATGTTAAAGCCATCGATTGCGATGCTAGATGAAATTGATTCCGGATTGGATGTAGATGCCATTAAAATCGTTTCTGATGCCATCAACGAATGCCAGAAGGAAACGGGAATGGGATTGCTGATTGTATCCCACTATGCACGTTTCTATGAATATCTACAGCCAACGCATGCCCATATCCTTGTGGATGGAAGAATTGTTGTATCGGGAGATGCATCATTAGTTGAAAAGGTTGATACAGAAGGATATGAATGGATTGAAAAGGAATATGATGTTTCCTTAGTCAAAGAAGAGAAGAAAGCACCTATTTCATTAGGTGTGTGCGGAGCTAAAAAGGTGGCGTAATTATGGCTCAGATTTTTAGTGGAACATTTCAGAACAAACAGGAAATCTCTTCCACACAACATGCAGAGTGGATCATATCTTCCTTTTCCAAAGGAAATATCTTTGTGGAATTAAAGGAAGACTGCAACGATTTTAATCTGCATATGAAGGTTGAAGACAGTGCCAATGTACAGGTTTTGATTTTAAATCATGCAACCAGGGATTGCACATTGGATGTTACAGTTGATATGGAAGAGTTCGCCAATTGTAAAATGGGCGTATTGGATTTACAGGATGCAGGACTTAACTGGAATCAGAAGACAAATATGAATAAGGAAGGATCTCATTTTGAAATCTGGTCCGCACAGTTATGCCTTGGAAAACAAATGAAAAAAGGGAATATGGAAGTCGAGCATTTTGCTTCTCATACAGAAGGATTGATGCATAACTTTGCTGTTCTTTTTGATGAAGGAAAATATGAGATGGTTGCCAATGGAAATATCCGTAAGGGATGCATAGAAGCTCAATCCCATCAGGCAACAAGAGTGCTTACATTAGGAAAGAAGCACAGTGCTAAAGTAGTACCACTGCTTCTAATCGATGAAAACAATGTGAAGGCAAGTCATGCCCTGACAATTGGACAGCCCGATGAAAATCAGCTGTATTATCTGCAATCAAGAGGTTTGTCTGTAAAACAGGCATTAGGTTTATTAAGTGTTGGGTATTTCTTACCAGTCATCGATTTTGTTGAAGATGAAGAATTGAAGCTGTCAATTCGTGAAGAGATGGAAAGGAAAGTGGGATTGTATGGACAACAATAAAATTCGTCAGGACTTTCCAATTTTAAGAAGAACAATGGGTGGATGCCCTTTGGTATATTTTGATAATGGGGCAACGACATTAAAACCACAGCCGGTGATTGATGCGGTTGTAAATTATTATACATATTTAGGAGCCAATGCGCACCGTGGTGATTATGAAATGAGCGGGCAGGTGGATGAAGCCTTTGAAGGCGCTAGAAAGCGTGCCCAGAAGTATCTGAATGCAGCCGATGTATCTGAAATTGTATTCACATCAGGAAGCAGCATGGGACTAAATGAAGTAGCGATCATGGTAACACGCCAGTTTCTTAAGGAAGGCGATGTTGTCTTAAGTGATGAAAGTGAACATGCATCCAGCTATCTGCCATGGACTCAGGCAGGCAAAGATAAAGGGGTTAATGTGGAATTTATCCCTTTGGATGAAGAAGGAAAGATTACGGTAGAAAACTTTAAGAAAGCCCTTCATGACAATGTAAAGGTAGTTGCCTTTGCCCAGGTATCCAATGTCCTTGGCTTTGAGGCACCTGTTAAGGAAATCGTAAAGATCTGTCATGAAAGAGATATCCTTGTCGTTGTAGATGGAGCCCAGAGTACACCACATTTACCAATTGATGTACAGGATCTGGATGTGGATTTCTTTGCCTTGAGTGCACATAAGATGTGTGGGCCAACCGGAATTGGTGTCCTATATGGAAAGAAGAAATATCTCGATGTATTGGAACCTGTCTTCTATGGTGGAGAATCCAATGCACGCTATACAAAATGCGATCTGGTATTGAAGGATTCCCCATTAAAATTTGAAAGTGGAACACAGCCAATCGAAGCTGTATTAGGAATGAAGGCAGCTATGGATTATATCGATTCCATTGGCAAAGATAAGATTCATGCTTATGAAGTTGAATTAAAGAAGTATTTCCTTGAAAAGACAAAAGATATGGAGAATCTGATTGTCTATAATCGAAATTCAGAGAGTGGAATTGTAACATTCAATATGATGGACAATGGCAAGATGATTTTCTCTCAGGATGTCGCAAGCTATTTAAACACAAAAGGAATTGCGGTCCGTTCAGGACAGCACTGTGCGAAGCTATTACCGGATATTCTTGGAGCACCGGGTACCATTCGTGCTAGCTTCTATTTCTATAACACAAAGGAAGAAATTGATTATTTTGTAGAACAGCTTAAAACGGTCACAATGGCAAACTGCATTAACATTTTCTTCTAGAAAGGAGTCTTTATGGCAATTGATCCTAGTTTATTAAGAGAAATTATCATGGATCACTATGAATATCCTCGCAATAAGGAACTGGTGGATGACAATGGATATCTATCAAGACATATGGCAAGTGATTCATGTATTGATGATATAACTGTACAGGCAAAAATCGAAGATGGAACAATCAAGGACTGCCGCTTTGATGGAACAGCCTGCACAATCGCAACCTCTTCGACGTCTATCATGACAGAACTTGTCGTTGATAAAAGCGTAAGGGAAGCAAAGGAAATCGTTGATAACTATTTTTCAATGATTGACCAGAAAGAATTTGATGAAGATTTATTAGAGGAAGCCATTGCCTTCCAGGGCGTTGGGAAACAGGCAAACCGCATTAACTGTGCCACAATTGGATGGAAAGCGCTTCGTGAAATGTTAAAGGAAAGTGAAGGTGATTCCAATGAATGAGGAAGCTAAAAATATATCACTTTCAGCTGATGGCGATTTTCAGGATGAATATGAAGCCGTCTTTGAGACAGGGAAAGGATTAACGGAGGAAATTGTAAGAGAAATTTCAGCCGTTAAAGGCGAACCTGAATGGATGTTAGAATATCGTCTGCAATCCTTAAAGTGCTTTAATGAAAAGCCAATGCCAACATGGGGTATTGATTTAAGCACAATGGATTTTGATGATTATACATATTATAGTCGTCCAAGTGATAAGAAAACCAATGACTGGGATGAAGTTCCTGAAACAATCAAAAATACATTTGAACGATTAGGGATACCAGAAGCGGAAAGAAAATTTCTGGCAGGGGCATCTGCCCAATACGAATCCGAAGTTGTCTATCACAACATGCTGGAAGAGGTAGAAGAAAAAGGTGTCATCTTTTTAGATATTGATAGTGGATTAAGAGAACATCCAGATATCTTTAAGAAGTATTTTGATACCGTCATTCCATACAATGACAATAAATTCTCAGCTTTGAATGGAGCTGTATGGTCGGGTGGTTCGTTTATCTATGTACCACCAGGGGTTAAACTTGAAAAACCGCTGCAGTCCTATTTCCGTATCAACTCGGAAAGAATGGCCCAGTTTGAAAGAACTTTAATCATCGTTGATGAAGGGTCCGATATCCATTATGTAGAAGGATGTACAGCCCCAAGCTATTCAAAGGATTCATTACATGCTGGTGTTGTTGAAATCGTGGTGTTAAAAAACGCAAAATGCCGTTATACAACCATTCAGAACTGGTCTAAGAATATCTATAACCTGGTTACCCAGCGTGCTAGAGTGGAAGAAGGCGGATCCATGGAATGGGTAGATGGAAACGTTGGTTCGCTTGTTACGATGAAATATCCAACATGTATATTAGCTGGTGAAAATGCAAAGGGTACATGTATCACAATTGCCGTTGGCGATGGAATCCAGAAGATTGATTCCGGTTCCAAGATGATTCATCTTGCCCCAAATACATCCAGCCAGATCATTTCTAAATCCATCTCTAAAAATGGAGGAAGAACCAATTATCGTGGAATGATCCGTCACAATCCAAAGGCAACCGGCTCTAAGAGCAAGGTGGAATGCGATACGCTGATTCTGGATCCAAAATCAACAAGTGACACAATTCCAACGAATATCATGATGAACGAAGATTCAACCATCGAACATGAAGCAACTGTTTCAAACATCTCCGAAGAACAGGTATTCTATCTGATGTCACGTGGTCTATCACGGGCAAAGGCAACGGAAATGATTGTAATGGGATTCTTAGAACCGTTTACCAGAGAGCTTCCAATGGAATATGCGGTGGAATTGAATCGTCTATTACAGCTGGATATGAGTGATTCCATTGGATAGAAAAACATTGATTCAACTTCGCCAACAGGTTGAAAATAGAGAAAAGAAAGAGGAAGCAATCGTTGATAAGCTAGAGGCTTTTATCAATGGAAATGTTGGCTTATATGTACCAATCAATGGGGAAGTCAATGTGTTTGATGATTTTAAACGATATAAGAATCTTTATCTTCCTATCTGTGAAGAGAATACAACATTGAACTTCTATAAGTTTACAGGGAAACTCTATAAAGGTATTTTCAATACCTATGAGCCATCCAATAAAAAGAAAATCGATCCACTCGATTTAGATGTGATTATCATTCCTTTGGTAGGATTCAATAAAACACATCGCATAGGCTATGGAAAAGGATATTATGACAGATATCTAAAGAATACCCAGGCTATCAAGATCGGCATTGCCTTTGATTGCCAGGAAGATCCTTCCATTAGAAAGAAGCCAAATGATATCGATATGGATCTGATCATTACGGAAACAAGAACAATCTGGAGATAACTTATGAGTGTATATACAAACGCAAAGGCATTCTGGAACCGTTTTCTGGAAATGGAAAAATCATTAAAGGACTGTCTTGTGACAAAGAATTATGGTGAATTGAATCCGCTAGTTGAAGAACTGGATGAACTGTCTATGACTTTAACAGGGTGTCATTTCTTTGTGGAAAATCTCTATGATGATTTTGAATGCACATTTGATACAGGTCCCAATAAGACCAGCCAGTATCTTGCCCGATACTTTGTAGATATGGCACCAGGCATCATTAAGAATACATGGATTTTGAATGCCTATCTTCCACCATTATCCACAAAGGCCATTATGGCAGGTATACAGATTAAAGATCAATCGTATTATCTTTCGGATTTTTATGTATTCTATGAAGTGGCAGACAATCAGCAGCTCATCCATGCGAAAGTATACTGCCCGGGCTATTATCTGATTGACAATACCGAAAACAAGAAGGAAATGAGCATGTATCTTTTAGAATTGGGGATTGGACAATGTGCTTATGAAGCCTATCTTGCCAGTGTCGATTATATTGATGATCCGGATTCCAATATGAAATTCTGCAACATGACCGATTTCTATGAAACGTTAATGACAATTGTACAGACAAATAAATGGAAAGAATATGATAGTCCATTGGATATCTATTCTGTCTATAAGCCAGTGCAGGATTTTGCCCATGATTCCTTGCGTAAGGACATGAAAATGATCTTCACAACACATCCTGAACTGATTGAAGAAACCATTGAAGAAAAGACAGATGTACTTGCCGATTTAGAGGTAAAAGATGGAAAGTTTGGCTATATCTACTTTATGAATCCATTTGATACCAAAGAGGATGCCACTTTTAGACAGGAGCTATCTAAGAAAGTCGATCTTGCCCTAACAAAAAAGAAATGTGCCAAGGTAGTAGGCGGAGCGATTGGAAAAAGCTATTCCTATATCGATATCATCGTATTCGATGCAAAGAACTTTGAAATTGTATTTAATTCCATAAAAAAACAGCTGGCCAGAACGGTCGAGCTGCATTATCAATATTTTACGGCTTAGCCTTTTCAATATCAGCGCATGCATTCAGCAGGCGCTCTTTTCTTATGCCTTCCATCTTAATGGTTGGATTCTCTAAAAATCTTGCGAATACATCCGCATCTTTCAAAGCTTCACAAAGAGGGGAATCATAGCTTGTCTTATGGGAATGCTGGGCAATCGCAAAACAGATATCATCAATTTCCGTTGTCTTAAATAGGTTTGTACTCTTTAAATACTGATTTGCATGCAGCGTTGATAAACGGGCATGATCCTTATGGGGACAGTTTTCTACATATTGTGAATAATCGTGGAATAAAGCCGCAATGCGGGCAAGCTCCAGTTTCAATCCTCTTGAAATCGCAAGCAGGGTAATCGCATTATCGACGCTATTGGTATGGATAAAGGCAGCAACTCTTACAGGCTCATAGGCTATCTTTGAAAAGTTTGCGTATACATATTCCTTACATTTTTCATATCGTTCCATTTCTAAAATCTCCTTGCTTCTATTATAAAGAAAAAAGAGAA